>JALQWE010000849.1 GCA_023258825.1 Planctomycetaceae bacterium
GTCGGCTGTCGTCCGAATTCTCCGCCCCACACCACCAGGGTCTCGTCCAGCAGATTGCGCTGTTTCAGATCCTTCAGCAGGGCAGCGATGGGCTGGTCGGTGTTGAAGGCGTGATAGTCGTGGTTCTTCTTCAGGTCCGAGTGCGCGTCCCAGTTGTCGTCGTTGTGGGCGCCACCGGAGTAGACCTGAATGAAACGGACTCCGCGTTCCACCAGGCGTCGAGCCAGCAGACATTTGGTGCCGAAGTCCCGCGTGCGGTCGTTCTCCAGTCCATACTGTCGCTGCGTCTCCTGTGTCTCTTCCGCGAGATCAACCGCTTCCGGGGCGTGTTCCTGCATCTTGTAGGCCAGTTCATAGCTGGCAATCCGCGACGTCAGTTCGGAACGCCCACCCCGCTGCTCCGCGTGAACCTGATTCTGTTCCTTCAAGGCATCCAGCAGGTCGCGCTGCAGTTCCCGGGAAACCCCTTCGCGGGCTTTCAGGTCCAGAATCGGTGTGCCGCCGGTGCGGAAAATCGTGCCGGCATAACTGGCTGGCATGTAGCCGCTGGACCAGTTGCGGGCGCCCGAAATCGGTCCCCCGGTCGGGTCGAGCATCACCACAAATCCCGGCAGGTTTTCGTTGACACTGCCAAGACCGTAGTTCACCCACGAACCAAGGCAGGGATGGCCACTCTGAACCCGGCCGGAATTCATCATCAGCATGGCCGAACCATGAATCGGTGAATCCGCCGTCATGGAGTGAATGAAGGCCATGTCGTCGACACAGGTGGCGAGGTTGGGAAACAGATCGCTGACCCACTTGCCGGATTGACCATACTGTTTGAATTCCCAGCGCGGTTCCACGATGCGTCCGGTGTTGCGGTGTCCACCGCGTCCAAAGGTCTTCACCTGAATCGTCTGATTGTCGCGGCCTTTCATCGTGGGTTTGTAGTCAAACGTATCGATGTGACTGGGGCCGCCGTACATAAACAGAAAGATGACGCTTTTGGCTTTGGCCGGAAAATGCGGCTGCGGCAGCCTTGCCTGTTCGGCACCCTGCAGCTGTTTGTTGAAGAAGCCATCCTGCGACAGCAGGCCGGTCAGTGCCACGCCGCCAAATCCCGCTCCGGTCTGCCACAGCATTTCCCGTCGCGTTCGTCCGCAGAAGTTGTTGCTCATGTTCATGTTCACCGCTGAAAAAGGTGTCGTGTTGTGTGGTTTGATGTGGATCCCAGCGGCCGAAGTGTGCTGCTCTGGTCAGCAGATCGGCATGGTCATCCCAGGCGTGGTCCGATGTTATTTCCCTGTTGCTGACCGGTGGCCGTTGACGTTGCCGGCAACGGCCATGTCAGCAACGATCAGTCGACATACAGAAACTCATTCAGATTCAGAACAAACAAACAGTACCATGTCAGAGCCTGGCGATCGGTCATCTGATGCCGGTCTTTCAATCGCTGCAGCAGAGCCTGCCCACGCTCAATCTCGTCCTGCGTGGCGTTTCGGGACATCGCCAGTCTGATGGCCAGAGCAATTTGTGCGGGCGGCTGAGGTCCTGCTTCCCGCAATAATCGCTCGGCGAAAATGTCTGCCTGCTGATTGAGAAAATCCCCATTCAGCATGCTCAGGGCCTGGCCGGGTTGAGTGGTGATGAAGCGTGCTTCGCAGGTGGTGTCCGTTTCGGGGAAGTCAAAACTGGACAGCATCGGAACCAGCAGTGACCGCTTCACGTGAATGTAGATGCTGCGACGCGATTGTTCTTCCGGACTGGACTGTCCCCAGCCACTGCCCGGCACGGATTGCCCGGCCAGCACTTCTCTGGAGATCTGCGGGTAAATGCCGGGCCCGAACATTTTCGGATTCAGTTGTCCGTTCACGGCCAGTACTGTGTCGCGAATTTCCTCGGCACTCAAACGACGCAGATCAAAGCG
>JALQWE010000850.1 GCA_023258825.1 Planctomycetaceae bacterium
GATCGTCCCCCCATCATTACGTGGCAATCCGAGAAGTACTCGGCGGACGATGAGTTGGGGAACCATGTGTCCGTGCAGGGGTATTGTCAGGGTAACCATGTGCACCTGCGAGTTCTGCATGATGCTCCGGAATGGACGGGGCTAAGTCAGCGGATCCATGCATCGACGGGCCGGATTGAGGATCTCTGGTAGGACGTATTTGCCCCAGGTCTGCAGGTGCCTGTTTGCTGTTGCCCGTGAGGCTGTGTTGTGTGAAAATCGTTTCAGCCACCGATGGAGTACATGGGGCGATCGGGTTGCAGAAAGCGTGCGGTATTGATTTCGTGTCCTTCGCGTTTTGCCGCGATATTGTCGAGCATGGCCTGGGCGATTTCTTCGTCCTTCGCTGCAGAGCGAAGAAGTGGTCGGATGTCTGTTTCCTCGAGGCTGAACAGACAGTTGCGAAGTTTTCCGTCGGCTGTGAGTCGGAAGCGGTTACAGGTCGCGCAGAATGGCTGGCTGACACTGGCGATCAACCCAATGCGTCCCCTGCCGTCGACGAATTCAAAGTCCTGAGCCGGGGCTCGGGAGGCGCGAGCCAGCGGAAGCAAAGGTGTGTGTGATTCAGCCTCGGCGTGGCTTGATGTGGACTGATCGGTGAAAGTTGGTCGTGCATCGTTCAGGTCGGTCACGATTGGACGAAGCGGGCCGAAGGCGGAGGTGAGTCGATCCAGGATTTCACTGGCGAACAGAACTTTCTCGCGTTGCCACTGGCTGTCGGCATCGAGTGGCATGAATTCGATGAATCGCACAATGGTGTCGGATTCGCGGGCCAGTTGTCCAAATGGCACGATCTGATCTTCCGTCAGGCCTCGCACGGACACGGCGTTGAGTTTGATTGGTGAGAACCCGGCTTCGCGGGCGGCTGCGATGCCCTCGATGACTTTTTCGTAACCGTCACGGCGGGTGACCTTACGAAAGACTTCGGGATCAAGGGCATCAAGGCTGATATTCAGTCGCTTCAGACCGGCGTCGCGCAAAGACCGGGCCTGTTCGGCGAGGAGAATGCCGTTGGTGGTCAGACCGATATCGATGATCCCCGGCACACTTGCCAGCTTCTGAACGAGGACTGGCAGATCGCGGCGGACGAGTGGTTCACCTCCGGTGAGTCGGACCTTATTGATGCCGAGCGTAACGCCGATACGGACCACGCGTTCGATTTCTTCGAAGGTCAGCAGTTCCTGACGGGGAAGGAACTGCACGTCCTCTGCGGGCATGCAGTAGAAGCAGCGGATGTTGCAGCGATCGGTCACACTGATCCGGAGATTGTTGTGGGTTCGGCCCCAGGAATCGACAAGCGTGCGCGGGATCGTGTCAGTCATGCTGGCTGGCCTTTCGCCGGGGGCTGAGGTTGAGAGCCATCAGGATTGGTGTTTGGTTCAATGCTGCCTGCCGCGGGTTGCACGTCGGTTTGAAGTGAGCTCGAAGGGATTCCGGGATGCTGCCATTCTTCGCGCCCATCGCTGAAGCATTCCTTTTTCCAGATGGGGACACGAATCTTGAGGGTATCGATGAGCCACTGTCCGGCGGCAAAGGCTTCGGCTCGGTGGGGTGTGCTGACCGCGATGGCCACGCTGACATCGCCCAGTTTCAACGCACCGACACGGTGGAGAATGCCGACTTCGATGACTGGAAACTTTTGTCGGACTTCGGTTTCGAGCTGTTGCAGTGATTGCCTGGCCATATCGTGGTAGGCGGTGTATTCGAGTGCCTGCGTCTGAACGCCTCGCGTGAATTCGCGGACAGTACCGAGAAAGACGACCACTGCGCCTGCGGCATCACTTCGCACGAATTCGGACAGGGAGTGAAAATCAAGGGGTTGGTCGGTCAGTTCAATCATCGGTCTGGTCTCAGGCTGTAAAGCGGAGC
>JALQWE010000084.1 GCA_023258825.1 Planctomycetaceae bacterium
GATGCAAGCACCAGCACAATATCAATATCATCGGGTTCCTCCACGCAGCCCATGACAAAGCTGCCATCGACGATCAGGGAACCGCGGATTTGTGCACTCCGAAGTTCTGTGACATACTCTTTCAGCTTTGCGAACAACGTGACGCGTCGCGTAGACCGCCGCGCCTGACCGAAAAGCAACTCAATAGTGTCCAGCGTAGTGTCGTGCACGGAGACCGACAAGACACCTGATGGGTACAACTCAAGCGGCATCATATGGATTTCCTGCGGTTTCGAAACATGCAACGTCGATTGCTGTGAGTCGGTTCAGGAAAGCGGGGCCGAAAACGGGGCCATCCATCCGGCAGTTGAACTGTCCCGGGTGGTGAAGTTTTGGGGCAGGCACCGAGCGCTCCGCAACTTCTTTTGTGTCATTCGTGGCCGCAACAGCCACGTATGCTCCCAGTGTTGCATGTCACCCCCCTGGCGTAAATCCCGCTATCAGCAGCGATTCGGCTCTACGCGCAGATTGCCTCACAATCCCCGAAGTTTCAGGTACACGCGCTGGACTTCTTTCGCACAGCATTCCCCGTTTAAGGCCAGGGCACGACAGGCGGCGTCGGCTGTCTGCGATTGTTTGAGTAATTCACGAATCCGAACCGGCTGCCCCTCCCGGATGTCCTGCTCGATATCATCCAGCGTCAATCCGAAGCACGCACATATCGGGGCGGTCGCGCAATAAGGGTAAACCTCGGTCCGCAGGTCTTCCACGCACACGCTCTGGTCAAAGACGTCGAAGTAAACCACGTCACAACGGACGTTTCCGCAACACCACGCGGAATCACCCAGTCGCCTGCGATGCTCAGGGAGGATGTGCAGGTCAAGGGGACCACGTCCGATTTCGGTTGCCAGATTGCCACAACGTGGACAGCGCACGCTGGCATCGCTGTCGGGTTCGCGTACGAAGGCTTTGTTCATGCTGGTCCACCGGCCACATCAGAATCGGTTACCAACATTTCAGAAGCCGGTGACTGCAACCGTTCTGATCGCCAATCGAACACTATCACGCCCGTGTCGGCAACCTGCATAGCTTCACAGTCGAAATCGGAAGGTCTCATAGAAGTAGAGCTTTCCCCACTCGAACAAGGTCCTGTCCGAGACCATAAACCGGGCGTGTCCACGCATCCCCGGACGCATCAACACCGCGTCAGGCTGGCTAAGTGGATGATCGAAATGGAGTTCCGCAATGGCCCGATAGTACGTGCTGGCCAACTGCTCCTGTCCCCCCTGCCCCGGCTTTGTGGCCAGAGATCCGCCGAAGCGAGTCGTCAGGGACTCCGGAGCGACCACTTCGCCCTTGAGCGATACCTGAGTCACCTTTGTGAGCCATGTGGTATCCGGCAGGTGATCCAGCTTGATTTCGATATCCATCGTCTCCGGCAACTCCTCACGGTCTGTCTGATCAATATACAGAACGGCCTGCAGCTTTTCTGATGGGGCAATACTGACCACTTCCTGCCCGGGTTCCAGACTGCATCCAGCATTGCCGGGATCCAGCGGTGTGCCGTGCCATGTCGCCAGTTTCATCTCTTCCAGATTGTTACGCGGTTGCTCGGGGATTCTTTTTGCGGCGACCAGAGTCCCGCTGACGGGAGCCCGAATGACGCGCTGCACCCCCAGCTTGACCAGTTCCCGAATGACCTTCTGCAGTTCGATTGCTTCCGCCAGCGTATCACTGGCCGGGCCGATATCGCCACTGCTCATATAACTATCGTACTCGCCCGTCCGAAACACCAGCTCTGCGACGCGTTTTCGCAGATCATCCTGGCGTCGCAAATCGTCAGGATTTTCCATGACAGCGATGACCTGCCCCTTTTCCACAGGCGATCCATTCGCTGGCAGACGAGCATAGTCTTCAGCCGTCGGCATGCCCTGAAGCAGTTGCAACTGCTGTGGGTCCACAATCAGTCGCCCGGACTGCCCTGGCTCGCTGATGGCAACCAGACTACTGCGGGCTTCCTGCTCAAACTTTGCCAGCGTCTGATACCACTCTGAATATTCCGACGGCAGAACCACGCGCCCCGCCAATGGAGCCGGGATTGCCACGACACCGCGAGGTTCCAGTACACAGGGCGCTTCGTGGTACCAGGGAATATGAACCGTCGCCACCATCCACAGAACGATTCCCAGCACAGACAGAGAAACGGCAATTTTCGGTTTACTCATGGGTTCCATCCGCGGTGCTGACACAATCTGCCAGATACTTCGAAACAGGGCAAACAGGATCCCCGACATCGAAAATGTCAGGACGGTAACTCCGATGCTCTGCAGGTCATAAGGTTTCAGAACGGTATACAGAAACAGGCTGATGGAAAACAATACCACCCAGCGATAACACCACGCAGCAATTGCATACGTGACAAACCAGACACGCCCCGTCTCGGGCATGAAAGGATCCGGACGCGATTCAATCCCCAGACAGTACCAGGAAAAGGCTTCTCGCAGCAGTTTTTCGGACTTCTGTCGGAGATTCGGAATCTCCAGAAAGTCACTCATCATATAATAGCCGTCAAACCTCATCAGCGGATTGGCATTGAAAATCACTGTCGTGATCGTGGTGACAAAGAAGATGTTCAAAGCCAGATGGTGCAGCAGGCCGGGCTTGGTCAGCCACCACACGTAAATGGCCACCGCACTCAGAATCACCTCGATATACATTCCGGCAGCACCAATGATGATCCGATGCCACTTGTTCTTCATCATCCACGAATCGGTCACATCGCAGTACAGACAGGGACTGAAGACCAGCAGCATGACACCCATCTCGTGACACTCGCCACCATAGTGCACACAGCTCAGTCCGTGACCAAACTCATGGATGACTTTGGCCAATCCCAGAGTGACCCACAGATAGATCAGATTGGGCCAGCCAAAAAAGCTCTGGAATTCCGGCAATCGACTGCGAAACTCATCAATATTGGCCCCCAGCACCAGCCAGGAAGAAACGACAAACAACAGACACAGTGTCACAGTCGTCGGGTGAAACAACCAGCGACACATGGGAAGCATTGAACGCAGTGTTCGCTCCGGATCCCATCCGGGAAGCCGCAGCGACAGCAGACTCATCAGCGTCTGACGAATTTTCTCTTTCCGCGTTTTCTGTCGTTCTCTGGCCACAGAGGCGCCCTGGCCGGGACGATTGCTGATCACCAAACCCTTTCGGTGCAGGTCTGTAATCAACTGCTGAATATCACTGAGCGTAATCTGGAGCGTCGGAAACTCTCGCTTTAATTCATCACGTACCGCTTCAAGGCTGCGAGCGCCATTCAGCAGTTCCAGAATCCGATACTGCTCCACCTGCAGTCGGTGATACTTCAGCGCCACGGGATCCTTCACAACCTGGTAACCGACACCAAGATAGTCGATCCTCGCGACAACCAGATCTGCACGCTTGCGCAGCGGTATCGGGCGCTGATTTGACGCAACCATGCTGCCTGTACTCATCGCTGCTCCACTCTCACTTTCAAAACCCGGAGGCTCTCAGCAGTACGTCCCGGCATTCGATTTCCGAAATCTTCAGCCACCCGTCTTCCACCTAACGGCGCACAAACCGGTCCAGTTAAAATCGGATCCCGGCGTTTTACGCCACAGTGGACTAGTCACGAGGTCGGGACAGAACTGTCGCCGTTACCGGCATCCCCTGATGCAGCAGATATCGCCCGAATTTGTCCTGACGATTCGGCACAAACACGCTCAGCTTGATCATCGGTTCACCGGAAATATTGTCCTGAACCGGGTCGATAAAACGGATCTCGCCGATGAACACGCTGTCATCCGTTTCGTCCGGCACCACGTCTGCCCCGGTAAATTCCTGCTGAGGTTCCTGTGCCGCCGGAGCTTCCACAGGCACATTCGAGTTCGATTCTCCGGCAACCTCATCGAAGAGTCCACCGCCGCGGGCCGGGCGGGCCGTATTTGCTCGCGGTACTCCCGCTGCCTGAATCTTTCCAGGTCGAATCTCTACCTTGTCCCCGACAAACAGCAGCTTGCGATCTTTGGCCGGAACCTTCACCTGAGCCCTCAGGGTCGACATGTCCGTCAATTCCAGTACCTGCTCCCCCGGTCGCACATTCTGGCCGGGGAATACTTTGACCAGAGTCACCTGGCCGTCAAACGGAGCACGCACCGTGTATTGTGCCAACTGGGCCTGCTTGATCTTCAGTTCCGCATCCTGAATCTGTTTGTCATCAATCGCCTTGCGAAGCGATGCCTCACCCTTTTTGACTTCCAATTCGACCTGTCGAATCTCGCTGGGGTTAAATGCTCCGGGACGCCGCTGGTTCGTTTCCCGCTTCTGCTGCTGCTCAGCCATCGCCACATCCAGAGACACCTTAGCAAACTCAATCTCTGTCTGCAGATCCAGTTCAACCTGGGCCCGACGAACTTCCGCCTGAATCACCGCGTCATCCAGCCGAATCATCTCGTCGCCAGCCTTGACCATCACCCCCTCATCGGAAGGCGTCACACTGACAATCCGCCCGGCAACCTCCGTCGAAATCGGGACTCGCCGCACCACTTCCAGCAGGGCCGAATGCGTCTTCACTCGCACTTCGTCCTGACCAGAGACAATGCGACCGCCGCAAATCAGCAGGCATAGTCCTGTACCGAACGACACGAAACAGGAAAACCTGGCCATATACGAGTCCTTTACAGCAACACTGTTCAGATAGAATCCTGACTCAGCGCGCGTGCCATAACCTCTGAGAAAGAGAAATACGGCAAACGAAGCACGCCGGCTCTGACCGTCCCCACCGGGTGCGGGGATTTCCACGCATCAGAGTTCATCGCCTGTCGAAGTCATCATCAGGCACCCAGCCCGAGCTGCATCCGCCATGATGAGCACTCCGACGATCTCACAGAGTCTATCTAACAAAACTCGCGATTTGCCTCAATCCGGCGTTTTTGCACACCAGACACCCCAGATTTCCCAGACTACCAAAAACGCGATCAGGCCGATGCCGCCGGAAAGAACTTCGCCGGATTCCCTCAAAACACTCCCTCAATACTCAACGCCGACGCAGCACAAACACAACGTCCTCGGAGCGACCATTGATCACGTGCGGCCTTCGAATGTTGTACGCAAAATCATAGGTCTCAGCGATTTCCAGAGCCGGCACCTTCTCAAGCAACGACAGAAACTCAGCGTACTTGTAGGTTCGGTATTCCATATGATCCACAATTCTCAGCCGACTGGTCGGAGTAAACACATCGACATGCAGGCCAAGATGCTCCAATCGCGTCTTCCGATCAATTCCTTTCGACCACATGTACGAATTCACCACCAGATTGCCCCGGCGAGCTGACCAGCTTTCTTCCTGCATCGGCTTACATGCCGTCGGTTCCAGGTGAATCCCCAGAATGTAAAGCCCCCCCTTGCTCAATCCCTTTGCCATGCACTGCAGATGCCCCAACGCCTGCTCTTCCGTCGACAAGTGACGAAACGTGTTGATCATGTTGAACGCCGCGTCGAATTTCTTCCGCACACGGAAGTTCGACATGTCGCCGACCACAACGGTGGCGGGCAACTCATATTTGGCCAGACGGTCATTGCAATACTGGACCGCTTTCGGATTCAGATCGTTTCCTGAAACCGCAAAACCCGCTCGGCCCAGTTTGACCAGCAACCGCCCGGTCCCACAGGCCGGCTCAAACACCGAGGTCACTTCACAACCCGCGTGCTTCTGAAAACAGGCTTTCAGAAACCGAAACTCTGACGCCACGTCCGAGCCGAACAGCAGATCGTAGTAAACCGGATAGTCATAGATGCTGGCTTCAACCTGAGTATTCATTACGCAAAATTTCCCATCAGGGAGTTCTGCATCCGACTGATTCTCCGGATGCTTCGGGTAAACTGGCCATGGCCCTGGAGAAACACGTCCCGAACACTCTCACTCATCATCCTCAGCACTTCACCGGCAGGATCAGAGTTCCGGACACTTCTCCACAGGCTGTTAGCGTACTTTTCCGCAATGAATCCTGCAGTACCAACGAACACACTCTTTTCCCGATTCCGGTTTCTGAAGCCCGATCCGTGGAACGCAGGTCCCGAATGCAGTCACCCTGCACCCCCATTCCTGTGACAGACCTGCCAGGGCAGAGATCTACCGACTCAACGCGGTCTCTTCATCCCACCCAGGCCCCCTGAAAACCTGCCGCCCACAACGCGGCTGCACACACTCATCAGGGCCGAAACTCGTGCACATCCACGGCCTGAAAATCGAGGCTGGTCCCGGGGTCATGCCCCTGAAGACTCAAATGCCCCCCGGCCAGACGACGCCCTTCGCGAGGATTCTCCCGGTCCTCGCGCGTGTCTCTCCAGCTGACCACCTGATACCCATTCACCCACGACGCAAAATAGTCGCCCTGGGCAATCAGCACGGCCGTGAAAAAACCTGTCTCATCCGCCACGATTCGGCGTGCCGGAATTCGACGAAAAATAGCCCCTGTACCATGGTCCGCCGGCTGCGTTGGATCACCATTCTTCATGCCATTATGCAATTGCATCTCGTAGCCATTCGACGGTGCCTTTTCGGTTCCCAGCATGGCTCGAAAAAATACACCGCCGTTCAGGCCAGCCCCATTAATCCTGGCGGTCACACGCAGAGCAAAATCCTGGAACGTTTCGTCCGTCTCCAGAAAACCAGGTCCTCCCGCCACATGCAGCAACCCATCACCTACCGAAAAGTCGGCCTTTGACCCAGGCACCGAATGCCAGCCGTCAAGTCCTTTTCCATTCAGCAGGGCCTTATATCTCAGCGGTCGCACGCACACGTTTCGCCAGGCAACCCGCCCCTGATTCATCTGCAACCCCAGACGACCGGTCAACCGAATCGCCGCAGACTGGTCCGTGAAATCCACGATCTGTTTGCCATCCAGCCACACCTGAATACGCGGACCTTCGCAATGCACTCGAAAGCTATGCCATGCCCCTGCAACCGCCGGAACGTTTTCCGCGACATGGCGCCCCACGAGGCTGCCTGTTCGATGAGTCGGATGGTCATCGCAGATGTTCAGCTCATAGGTGTCTGTCGCAGGATCCGCAGCACCGTCCGCAGTCCTCAGAAACACACCACTATTGCCACCCGGTGCCAGATGAAAGTCACATCGCAGCTCAAAGTCGTCCAGCCGAAACGGAGTCAGCAGCAGGCTTTTCGCTCCGCTCTCCGCCACGATGCTGTCACTCTCCACATGCCAATCGGTCTCCGCCGGAACATCCCAGCCGTACAGAGAACGCCCGTCAAACAGACTGATCCAGCCCTCAGAAATCTCTCCCGCTGTCAGAGGAGGACTGACGAACTCAACCGTCGGCTCGACCTGCCCGGATTCGGCATTTTTTCCCACTGACGCGGCGTCTGCCGGGCTATCTCCAGTTTTCAAGCTCTCCTGCGACGACGTATCGCCACATCCTGAGACACCCCAGAGTACCAGCGTCCACAGACCAGCCCGCAGCACATTCTTCATGTTTGGTTTCTCCTCTGCACTGATTCCACAACGACAGCCTATCGAGGCCCCTGATGACACCAAAGCCCGCAACCGCCAGGACCGCTGTCGATACGTCACTCTGACAGTTCCCGGGCTGTCTGCCAGTCGCTGCGCCAGAACCATCCTCGAAGCCGACAACGTTAGTCTCTGACACACTCGCTGCTTCAGTCAGCCAACAGCAGGTCAGGCAGAGTACGCTGATGCCAGCGCCGTGGAGACGGTCTGCACCAGTTGCCGCGACGGAACCGGCTTTTTCAAGACCGAAAACGCATCCGCTTCCTGTGCATCACGCCGCAGATCATCACTGGTGTCCGAAGTGATCAGGATGCATGGACGCCCTCGGTCCATCTGCTTCAGAACTCGCAGCGTTTCAAGTCCGGTCAGGAGGTGCATGTGCATATCCAGCAGCACAATGTCAATCCTCTGCACTCGCACCACTTCCAGTGCTTCTTCGCCGGATTCCGCTTCATGAAGCGTCAGAAAAGGACGGTCTTCCAGAACCTCACGCAGAACTCGACGAAACGAGGCGTTATCGTCCGTAATCAGCAAATGAAAGGTTTTCTCTGCCTTGTACATCATTCGAAACAGCCTCAGATGATGGTTCCAATCCCTGAAACATCTCTCAGCAAACTCTGTCATCTCTGGTAACCGCAGATCATCCCGCGTCTGCAGAGACACCAACTCAGCTCTATCGAGGTGCCTGAGGACCGACTGCCACCATCCATCTCGGCGTCACAATCCCCGC
Organism: Planctomycetaceae bacterium; assembly: GCA_023258825.1. Classification (GTDB taxonomy): domain Bacteria; phylum Planctomycetota; class Planctomycetia; order Planctomycetales; family Planctomycetaceae; genus SXXK01. The sequence continues at coordinate 8,266 of JALQWE010000084.1, forward strand.
AAAATTCCACCTCACCCGTGCTGGTCTGAACACGAAATATGAACGCTTCCTTCGGGGAAATCCAGTTCTAACGCAAAATTTGCCTGTTTTCCCGCTGTCTTCCGGCCAATTTTCCGGCCCACGGCCCGACCATTTCCGGTCGGCAAAACACCGTTTTCAGCCTGCCGCCCACGTTCCACAACACATCCGGGCCGACAAACTCCCGCTCCTGCGGTTTCAACATCCTGTATTCCACAATGGCATCGGCCAAACGCAGTTCCTGCTGATTCGTTCCCCGCATGACCGCTCATTTTTCGCAGAATTCAGGCGGTCGCTGCCGTTTTCGCCGAATCCCGATGAACAGCACTCAGCGATTTCCCCTTCCCCCTGTCAGCACTCAAATCAGGCTGTTGACCGGAAACGTCGGACTTGCGACAACGAATGACACGGGGTGCCGTTTTCAACAGTTACCCCCTGAAAGCATGAGGCCTGCGTGATCCGTACCCAAACGGAGCGTCCCTCGGCCCAATCAGATCACTTTCCCGTCCCATTGAGCTACTTCAAACTCTTCCCGTCTCAATACCCCTCTGTTTCCAATTCTCAATTTCACGTTCCGTTGCTGATGGCCGGTCTGACCACTGATGTTCTGATCTGATCAGCACCTCCGCTGACAGATTTGTCAGCATGATGCCGGTTGCTGTTGGCAGACGTCATGACAACGACCACGTGGAAATCCAGACCTGCTCATCGCAACGAATCTGCCCGATATCACTTTCCCCTTCCGTCTCTCGCAGACCGCTCAGCCTCACCCGCTTTCCGGATCTGAGGCCTGAAATTTTCTGCAGGAGTGTTCGCATGACAACGCTTCGATCCCGCTCCACTGCCATTCTTCTGGCAACGACCCTGAGCCTTGTGGCGACAGGTTGTTCGAAGTCACTGTTCACTGCCGGGGCGTTCAAATCCCTGACATCCAAACCGGATATCATCGAACACGGGACTGAACTGCGCGTCATCACCCAGTTCACCGATGCGCTGGCGGAAAACAAGGAACCGGCATTTCGTCGTGTCGTCTCCACACGCTTTGAAAAACAGGCACTTCGCTCACCCGACGCGTTCAGTGATCTGGAAATCCTGAAACTGCCGAAGGCAAAACTGGAAATCGTGGAAAGCAAGTCCGTCGACGCCAACCGCATGGAAACAATCGCGAAGGAGAAGGAAGGCACGACACGCTATCAGTTCATCATCGTCCGTGATTCCGAGAAGAATCGCTGGGTGGTGGACGACGTCATGCTGCGTCAGCAGAAAAAAGGCACTCGTGCCACCCGATCGTCGGTACAACTGATGGATCTGCTGCTGACCCTCCGCGAATTCCTCGGCACATGGGAAAAGGGAGATCGCGAAGAAGTTCTGCAGGTCGTTTCCGGTGATCTGCGATCCTCCCTCGAAACTCTTCCCGAGCCCTGGCGGCAGCAACTCACGCGACGCATCACGGCAGAGTACGAAACCGGGATGGCACGCCGCCCGGAAATCCAGATGAATGACACCGATGCCGTCGGCAAGATCCCTTCCAAAAACGGATTCCTGCTGGTCAAAGTGGTCCAGGAAGAGGACCAGTGGCTGGTCTCCGATATTGAAGTCCGCAATCGCAAGGCCGAACACCACCCCGGCTCCCTGCTGCGACAGGCACGCGCAATGAATTCCGTCTCCCGCTTTCTCGCAGCCTACCAGCAGGAAGATCTCGAAGATCTGCAGGCGGCTACGGAACAGAAGTTCTTCCAGAACTCGCTGCGCATCGGGGACCTCTCCATGATCCCCCTGCCCGCTGCAGACCACGCACCGGACGACTTTGAAATTCAGTCCTTCGCAGGCAAGCTGACGGTGATGATTCCGGATCAATCCGATGTAATCCGTGTGGATCTGATTTCCACAGAAGCCCGGGAATCGGCACTGGCCCCCGTGGACCGAAATACACTGACCGCGGTGGAATCCGCTTTCCTCGTTGCTGACGTCACCATCTACAATCGTCAGAAGCAGCGTCAAAGCAATCTCAAGGCGGCCTTCACAGCTCCTGCCCGCGCCATGCTCTTTATGTCCGCACTTGCAGAACAAGACATTCCTGTTCTGCGTCAAATTTCCTCCCGCGAACTGAATGATCAGGTCTGGGAACGTATTGACCCCGAACTGGTCGCTGATTTCGCACTGCAGGATGTTCCTTCGGGTGAACTGTCTCTCAGAGAAACAGAGGTCTTCGGAGATATTACGGAACTGCAGTTCCTCGCCGAAGATGGCCGACTCTGCAGCATCCAGATGCATGATGAAAATGGCAGCCTCGTCGTCTCTGACGTGCAGTACCCCGGCCCCAGCCTCGAT
>JALQWE010000851.1 GCA_023258825.1 Planctomycetaceae bacterium
CCCGCCAGAGAATCATTCAACCAAATCCATCCGTGGTTATCTGTATTCATCCGTGGTTCTAAACACAATGCCCATCAGTCGCATCCAGGTTTGCGGCTCAGATGGAACTTCGCCCTCCCCAAACAACGCGCCCTATTCCCTATTCCCTATTCCCTATTCCCTATTCCCTATTCCCTATTCCCCACTCAATCAGTCGCACCGGCTGTGGGGGGATGTCCTCCTGAGTCTCTCCGTCGCCCTGCCCCACACGCTGACTCAGCAAATGCAACTGACCATCCTGCTGCCACTTCACAGGATCCACCATCGGATCCGCCTGACCCACAGAATCCTCCGTCAACGTCACAAACCGCCACGTCCCACCCGGCAACGCGTCACTGTACGCCGCGGTAATCCCCGGCCCACGCTCCGCATCCCGAAACAACACTACCGCATACGTGCGTCCCTGCCACGCCCGCATCAACAACAACGGACGTGAAATCGGGGGCCGCCGCGTGCCCGTCCCGCTGCGACGAAAATCCAGAGTCCGCTGGCCGACCTGCTGCGACTGCCAACGCTCACCATCATGCATCACCAACCGGTACTGCGGAACCTCCCCCGGCGCGTTCCGCCAGAACGTCGCAATCCACGGCCGCCCCAGATGATCCTCCGCCATGCTGGTCTGATTGGCCAGCTCACTGTTCATCGGAATCCGCGCCGCATACTCCGCCGTCGATTCCCGAATCGGCAATTCATAGGGCTCACCCGTCGATTTCTTCCACGTGACCCCACCGTCATCCGACCGCGCATAAGCCAGATCGTGATTGGACACCACATCCGCCGTCTCACGCCAGACCCACGACAAATGCACCACGCCACCGGCCCCGACACAAGCCTGCCAGTACGCATTTCGCTGGCCCTCACCGTCAATCAGGGAATCCTGCAGACGCTCCCAACGACCTGTCTGCACCCGATAACGATTCAGCACCAGATTGCCATTTCCTGATCCCCCGTCGCGATAGAAGAACAACAGATCCCCACCCGGGACCGTATAGAATTCCGGATATGTCACTCGCTCCTCATGACGCCCTGTCATGCCTTCCGCAGGCCTCAGCTCCAGTGGGTCAGAAGTCTGCGACCGACAGTAGTGCAACGGATGCCCGTGATGGTCCCAGGCCAGATGCAGCAGCCCTGTGCCATCCAGAGCCAGGCTGATCACGTTGTGCGCATCCCGCACACGCCCCTGCAAGCCCGTCGGCTTCAATCGCCAGCGCGGTTCCCCATGCCGTCGCTCCGCCAGAATCACCTGGCCCGACTCATCATAAAAAGCCGCAACCTGTCGATCGCCGTGACTGCAGACCGCGTTCCGCCGAAAAATCACCGCATTCACTTTTGTCCGCGCCCAGCCCGTCCCGATCTCGCTGACCCGCAGCAACTCCGGCTCCCCGTCGCTCCACAACACCCCCAACGCCAGACACACACTCCACAAAACACTTCCCACGCCCCACTCCCCTGCTCTCGTTCACCCTGCTCTCGTTCACGCTGCTGTCACGCACTCTGCCCTCACGCATCGCCGGATTGGTTCGCACCGCGGACGCTCTACAGCCCGTCCATATCCGCCAGCAGGTCCCAGAATTCCACCTCATTCGGGTCCCCCTTCTTTTCTGAACGGTCCGTCGCGGCCCGCTCACCCGATCGTGCCGGTTCCGCTTTCCGCGGGCCACCCGCCTGCTTCACTGCGCTCTTTTGTGACGCACCCGCTCCCGCTCTCTGTCCCGCACCGCCCGCGGCTCCCGCACCGCCCGCCTTTCCCCGCGTCGGGGGTTTCGGGCGCGAACCACAGGCAGGACACACGGCCCCGCGCCCCAGTGCCGCCCCACATTCATTGCACAGCATCACCGGCTGCTCGCCAAATCCTATCGAATCCTCT
>JALQWE010000852.1 GCA_023258825.1 Planctomycetaceae bacterium
GTGCCCAGGCAAACGAATCCGACTCCACCGTTTCCTGACAGTCGGTTACAAAATCCAGCAGCTCTCCCGTCACGACGTCCTGAGCATCCAGGGTGGTTGCAATGCTTCCACTCTGAATCACCCACTCGCCCAGCACGCCGCGTCGGCTGGAAACGATTCGCCCACGAACGCCGTCGCCGTTTTGAGCTGGTCGGCTCAGATTTCCACTCACCGTCAATCGCCCGGTTTCGGGGACATGAAATCGTCGGATCGATGCATGCTGCCTGTCGCCGGGATGTCCACCCTGACCATTCACCAGCACCCAGCCATGCTGCGGATCAGGCAGTTGAGCGCCCGCCTGGTAGCTGCTTCCCGTCCAGTGACGCAGTGCTTCAAAATGGACAAATGGCGAGCCCGTTGCATCTGTTGTCGGTGGCGTGTCGGCGGTGACCGGCTGTACAAATCCAAAGCCAAATTCCCAGACGGTCATCCGCGGAATCTGTATGGAAAACTGCGCGTCTTCAGCACTGACAAAACGCTTGCGACCGCGTTCAAGTGCAAGATCTGCCAGCCTTTCAGCCCCCTTCAATGCGAACTGACTGTTCATCAGCAACAACGACTGAGGAGCGGAATTGGAATTTGTACGTCCCGTGCAATTCGTTTCCATCACCGGCGCATCGAATGCGGCCAGCATTGCCAGAGGCTGACTGCGACGCACCTGCACGTAAACGCTGCGACGGCATGAGTCGTCGGATTCAATGACCTGTCCGGTGTCGTCCGTTGTCACAGCCACCGGGGGACCGCCCAACTGAGAATTCAGACGTCCGCCGACAGCAAGAATCGAATCCCGCACAACTTCGGCATCCAGACGAATCAGCGGCTTTCTCCAGTAGTACTGGTTGCTGGGATCAATCGCTGCCATGGCGGCATCAGGCGTGGAGGCCTGACGATACACCGTGGACGTCATGATCAATCGATGCATGCGTTTCCACGTCCAGCCACCTTCCATAAATTCCGCCGCCAGCCAATCGAGTACCTGGGGATGTACGGGCGGTGCTCCCAGTCGTCCGAATTCGCCCGGCGTCGCCACAAACGTACGGCCGAAATGATGAAGCCAGAAGCGATTCATCAGCACTCGGGCCAGCAGCGGGTGACGCCCACTGGTGATCCATCGAGCAAAAGCCAGTCGGCGTCCAGTCGTCGGCAAACTCGGGTCATCCACCGGAATGACGGGCGGTTCGGTGAACAGGGACGCCACCTGCAGATCGCCGGGGCTGACCGCTTCTCTAGGCTGTCCGAATTCCCCGCGATGAAAACGATGAGTTGCCGGTGTGTGTCCCGCCGGCTCAATCAGCGTGCGCAGAAAGTTCTCGACCGGCTTCTCACCGCGAATCGCCGCAATCTGAGTGTCATATTTCTTCAACTCGTCTGCCGCCGCCTGGTTGTACTGATACAGAACTCCAGGGGAGATGTTTGCCGCCGGATTGTTTTTCAACAGTTCCTGTTGCTCGGCAGAACGTTTGTCGGCGGGTGTCTCCCATGCCGCCCGCAATTGCTCCTTCAGGGGCGACTCGTACTTCATCAATTCAATTTCAAACGCCGCCGCCAGAAACTCACGCTCTTTCTGTCCGCGTTCCATCGCCACCGCTGCCGCACGAGCCTCGACTTCAGCCGCCTTCTGCCGATCCGCAGCCGTGTATAGTGACACCTGGTTTGCCGCTGGCGTTTTCCAGGCCTGCCAGTCCATCACCGGATCAAACACAGCCCGCAGCCGATAGTAGTCGACATGGGAAATCGGGTCATAGCGATGGTCATGGCACTGCGCACACCCCACCGACAACCCCATCAATGACGTACTGACAATCCGAATGGTGTCGGCCACGGTCTGATTTCTTGCCAGTGGTGAGTCATCACCACTGCCAGTGCC
>JALQWE010000853.1 GCA_023258825.1 Planctomycetaceae bacterium
TTGAACACAATGAGGAAGTGATTCGAAATTGTGACTGGATCATCAACCTTGGTCCGGATGCTGCGGCAGGGGGCGGGGAAGTCACGTTCTGCGGTCCACCATGGAAACGGCCACAGGCGGTGAATGTCAGGTCCTGAGGGACGACGAGTACGGGACGCGGTGGATGCGCGCCTTTTTCCTGAACCGAACTGCCCGAGGAATACGGGGGCATCGTCAGGGCACGATGTGCACCATCATCAGATCGTGGGTTTCTCCCAGCCAGGCGGTATGCCCCACGATAATCACTTTGCTTCCCGTCGACAGCACGCCGTTCCGTTTGCCCCAGGGGATCACGACCTGCAGGAGAGCTTCGGCGGACTGCTGCACGGCCCGATTCAGCACCGGAGTCACACCCCAGTAAAGGCACATCCGGCGTGCAACTTCTTCACGATCAGTGAAGGCGAGAATGGGTACACGGCCGCGCATGCGCGACAACGCCAGAGCTGTTCGTCCGGTGACTGTGGTGACAACGATCAGATCTGCGCCAAGATACTCGGCCGCAGCAATAGCCCCGCGCGTGACGGCCTCTGTGACCGGGCGAGCCCGACGTGACTCTTCATCGGGAATTGCTGACAGCGTCATGGCTGAGACCAGTGGTTCAGCTTCCCGGGCGATACGGTCCATCATGCGGACACACTGCACAGGATTTTGTCCGATGGCGGTTTCCCCGGACAGCATCACAGCATCCGTTCCATCGAGAACAGCATTGGCGACGTCGGTGACCTCAGCCCGCGTCGGCAGCTCATTGTTCTGCATGCTGTCCAGCATTTGGGTAGCGGTAATCACGGGGATTCGCAACAAATTACAGCGCCGAATGATGTGTTTCTGAAGAATCGGAACGCGGCTGATTTCCGCCTCCACTCCAAGGTCTCCTCGAGCCACCATCACGGCATCAGTCACATGCAGAATCGCATCCAGGTCATCAATGGCCTCGGTTTTTTCGATCTTCGCTACAATCAACGGGGTGTAACGAGGCCCATAAGATTCGATCAGTCGCTGCAAAGAACGAATGTCATCAGCACTTCTGACGAAACTTAATCCGATGAAATCCAGTTGATGCTGCAAGGCCCATTCGAGGTCACTGCGATCCTTTTCGGTGACGCTGGGGGTACTGAGCGCCACGCCGGGCAGATTGACTCCCTGACGACTGCGAATCCTGCCGCCCTGAGTCACCTGGCACTGCACCCAGCCAGCCTGCACATCCTTGTCCACAACCTGCATCGCCACGGTACCATCGGCCAGCAGAATCCGATCCCCCGGACGCACGTCATCAATCAGGGGCTCATAGGTGCAGGTCAGGTCGCTAGACTGCTGTGACTCAACTCCACGGATAAACCGAAACAGGCCGCCCTCCGGACAGACCATGTCTCCACCAGCCAGTTCGCCAAGGCGAATCTTGGGCCCTGACAGATCGCCAAGAATACCGATCGGACGCTCCAGCTCTGCGGAAACCTGGCGAATCCGCCGAACCAGCTCAGACAACCATGCGTGAGTTCCGTGGGCAAAATTCAGGCGAAAGACATCAACGCCCTCAAGGATCAGCGAACGGAGCACTTCAACGGACTCACTGGCCGGCCCCAGTGTCGCGATGATCCGAGTCTTGGCTATTTTCAATATCGCAGTCGACGGCTCTCTGGAAGACACAGGAACTCTCCGTGGTTGTTCAAACGACACACCCGCTGATCGGGGAAACGGTCCGGACGCGTGACGCGATGCATTCCAACGCGTGTGGCCCCCTGAGATCTGATCCGGAAAAGCAATTCACAGGTGAATGGGAATAAATCGCTGCTGTTCCCCGGCTCCGGGCGCCTCGGGGGGATCAAGCCACGACAATTCGTGCTGACCGGCAAGACTGGTGCGCAGCA
>JALQWE010000854.1 GCA_023258825.1 Planctomycetaceae bacterium
AGTCGCCTTGAACAGGAACCTCCGTCATTGTCCCCCCAGGTCCTGGTAAATTGCAAGACAAACAGCCCCGATCTGAGCCACAACGCCCGATGCGGCAAAGATGACACGCTCTGCCGTTGCCCCCGTTTGCTATCGCCGAGTGCGACGTTTCTGCCAGATTCCCTTCTTCAGAATCCGCGCTTCGCTTTCCGCCTGCCGCAGACTCGGCTCCAGCTGCAGTGGCAACCCAAAGCTGTCCAGAAGCCGCGAGTAGCCCTCCGAAAGACTCTCCCGATTCACCAGCGATCCGTTCAATTCATACACCCATGCCAGAGTCCGCCCATAGTTGTCGCGCCCCGTGATCTCCAGGCCCACTTCCCGCCGCTCGATCCGATCACGCAGCCATTCCGTCGATTCCGGGCCGTAATATTCCACCGGCTTGTCGTGATAGCCCGCCTCCGGCGCGTCGATTCCCAGCATCCGCACCCGCCGACCATCCGACAATTCAAACGTATCCCCATCGATCACATAACTGACCGTATGCGTCTGCCGCTTTCCGCTCGATTCCGGACCGCCCGGGTTTCCCAGCAGAAGGCGCAAGGCCGCAACCGTCAGAAATACGAGGGAGATGGATTTTGCCGGCGTCAGCGATCTTGAACGTCGTCGCCACAGGCCACCACGCCTTGCCACCCCGGCTCGTCTCCAGGGAATACCGAACATTGCACACCCCCCAACTTCCGCCTCCACCCCACAGAATTGCCCCAGTCGGACCCGCCATCCTGCGAAGAATCGCCCATCCGCTCAATCCTGACAACACAATTCACCGGACACAGGTCAGGAAAAACACGTGATCCAGTCCAGAAAGAAGGGTTATCCGGTTTCCGTGCCTCGGTAACTCTCGTATTCTGTCCCGGTCCACTCTGCAATCCTCATACGCGGCGTGGACACAAAAACGAACACCCCGGACATCCGGATCTCGCAGCGCGCGTCGTTCGGCAGTTGCCTCGACGGCTCCGCCTGCGGTTTTTATTCCCGGAAATTGGCCGCTTTCTGCACCTCTTAAAGACGCAAAATCGGTGATTGCCCCGTGAAAGATGCCCTGACCATCACACTGAAAGATCTCCTGCTGCTTTCACGCGACCGACGCGCTCTGGTGATCCTTGTCGCTATGCCGATGGTCATCATCGCGATCGTCGGATCCTCCACTGGACGCCTGCGCGCCGCTCGCGAACAGAACCAACAGGGACTCAAACTGCAGTTCGCCGACTTCTGTCAGACAGAAGTCAGTCGACGACTGGCCGGGTTTCTGGCCAGCTATGACAATGTGCTGGTGCAGCCCCTGACAATCTCCAACCCCAAAGACAGCGCGCTGCTGACCACCCTGAAGTCGACTCTGCCGCCCGAGGATCAGGATGCCTGCCTGATCGTTGGCCCCGAGTTCGAAAATATTGTCCGCTCGAAAACGCCCAGAGAACTGACAGCCCCCGACGAAACCACTCGCGCCGGTGGCTTAAAAGCCCTCGATCTCGAGCTCGTGTTCAGCGCCAAATCTCAGGATCCCATGACCGAAGGCCTGTCCAAAGCCCTGATCAAACTTTCTCTGCAGAATGCGCTGCTGCCCATCATCGCCCAGAAGGTCCCCGCCTTTCGCGGTGCGGCACGACAGTCCACCATCCCGCCTTCGTGGGCCAGCAAAGCTGCCGATAATCCGCAGAACGCGGGCAGTGCTGCCAATCGCGTCTATCAGTTTTTCATCCCCAGCTACACCGTGCTGTTCGTGTTCTTTCTCGTCAATATCATGGGACGGTCCATCATCGGCGAACGTGACACCGGAACACTGCGACGCCTGCAGATTTCTCCCATCAGCCCGGCATCTATTCTGATCGGCAAGACGCTACCCTTCCTCGTCCTGTCTCTTCTGCAAA
>JALQWE010000855.1 GCA_023258825.1 Planctomycetaceae bacterium
GCCAAGCCGCAAACCATCCCCCGCGGCTCGGGTGGAACCTCGCCCTCCCGTTGAAAACCTGATTTCGCGGCTCGGATGGAACCTCGTTCCCGCCAGCGACGTCGCGACCGACCACCGACAATCGTTGGAATCTGTACGCTGACGGGTTAGGATGCGGGGCTGCGTTCGTTGCAATGCCTCCCTCCCACTCCCGAGAACCAGTTCCATGCTGAGCGATTTTCGTTGCTTCCTGCACAGCGCCGCTGTTGCTGCGGTGACTGCCTGCCTTGTGTTCATCAGTCCTGTTTCGGCCGCCGCGAAAGACAAAACCGATGTGACCACGCAGGTCACGGCGGCCGTTCGTGACAACGCGTTGACCATCGATGCCAGTAACGCGGCCTTTGGGGACACCGCTCCGGGCGTGCCCAAGAAACTCACGGTGGAGTACCGAGTTGGTGATGAGAAGCAGGTGGCTGAAGCGACCGAAGGCGGTTCCATCACCATTCCCGCTCCGAAATCCGGCAAGCTCGTCATTCTGAAGGCCATTTACGGACCGGCCGACGGTTCCAAACCTGTCACGCTTGAAAACGCGGCGGAACTCCTCGACACGCTCCCGGGCTTTACCATTGAACACATCCTCAGCGCGGATGGCAGCGTGAATGGTTCGTGGATCTGTATGGCCCGAGATCCGCAGGGCCGGCTGCTGCTGGGCGGACAGGATTCTCAGCCGATCACGCGTGTGACGTTAAAGAACGGCCGCGTCGAGAAGCAGGAAGTGCTGCGAATTCCGGTCAGTGAAACGATGGGCATGCTGTTTGTCGGCGACGTCCTGTATGTCAGCGGCAAGGGCAGCCGTGGTTTCGCGCTGTACCGCTGCAAAGACACAAAAGGCGATGACAGCTACGACGACGTCGAATTTCTGCGCGAGTGGCCGGGTGGATCCGGCGAGCATGGGTCACACGGGCTGGTCCTCGGCCCTGATGGCATGTTGTACGCCGTGTGCGGCAACTTCACCTCGGTTCCCAGGGACCTGACCGACAGCTCACCCCATCGCAACTATGGCGATGACCTGGCACTGCCGCGCATGGAAGACGGCAATGGGTTTGGTGCAGGAGCTCGCCCACCGGGTGGTTACGTGGCCCGCATGGATCTGAACGGACAGAACATCGAAATGTTTTCCGCCGGACAACGCAACACCTACGACATCGGGTTCAGCCCGGACGGAGAATTGTTCGGCTTCGACAGTGACATGGAATGGGACTGGGGAACTCCGTGGTACCGTCCGGTGCACGTGTTCCACGCGGTTCGCGGTGGCGATCATGGCTTCCGTGAAGGGACAGCCAAGTGGCCGCAGTATTACGCCGACGGCCTGCCTCAGACCACCACGATCGGAATTGGCTGTCCGACGGGCGTGGTTTTTGGAACGGGAAGTCGATTTCCGGTCAAATACCAGAAGGCCTTCTACATCTGTGACTGGACCTACGGACGTCTGATTGCCGTGCATCTCACGCCCAACGGGGCCAGCTACACCGGGACCTTTGAAAACTTTGTGGCTCCGAAGGCGCTCAGCGGCAAGGGACCACGCACACCGTTCAACCTGACAGACCTGGTCATCGGTGACGACGGTTCCATGTACTTCACGATTGGTGGCCGAGGAACTCAGGCGGCTCTGTTTCGTGTGACCTACACGGGCAGTGAACCGGCGGAACCGCAGACGGTCGCCGAACTGCACAATTCTGCCGGCGCTGACGCTCGTGATCTGCGACGGCAACTGGAAGCCTTCAACGTGAAGCCGGACGCTGCGGCCGTCCCGTTTGCCTGGCCGCACCTCAGCAGCCCCGACCGATTTATTCGCTACGCGGCGCGTATGGCCATCGAACGCAACCCGGTGTCTGAGTGGCAGGAGCGGGCGTTGAGCGAACAGC
>JALQWE010000856.1 GCA_023258825.1 Planctomycetaceae bacterium
GCTCAGAAAGCGTGCGCGGCAGCAACATTGTATTTAGATATTAATGTCCATCGTAACCATTTAATAAAAAATCTTAATAAGATTGTAGGATATCCCTGCGATTTTGAGCTGGCTGTATCGGGCAGAGTTTCTGGATCCGGCAAATGGTCGTGTGCTGCAGACAACCCAGTTTCGCTGGAGCTCTGTGCCTGATGCTTCCGAGGAAGCATTGCTTCACTTTCCGGCTGGAAAAATTCCGGCTTCGGGACGATTGTCGGTTCGGGTTTCTCCGATGACGGTGAATGCGCCGGTCAATGCGGCGACGATTTCGTTTGACCTGCGTTATTCGGAACTTGCAGTAAGTTTCTCTGGGGCGGTCACAACGATCACCTGGCCTGCTGTCGCGGGGCCGCTGGGTTATGATCTGTGGGTGAATGATGAGACTCGAGGAATCAGTCAGTACATTCGCCGATCCAGTCTTGCCTCAAACTCATTCAGTTTCAATTTTCCGGAAGGCATCTACAGGATCTGGGTGCGATCAAAGGACGTTGTGCCATGGCTTTGGTCGCAGTCTGAAGTCATCAGCGTTGGGACTGTGCCGAAGCTACTTGCGCCATCGGGGACCATTTCGACTGCTGAAGGGTGGGGTAGCTTTCGCTGGCCGCGCCTGCAGGGTGCTGCCAGTGTTGAATTGTGGGTCAATCGTGTTGGGGGGCCTGCGCGAGTGATTCATGAGACCGGGCTGGCGGGCGATAGTACGGAATTTACGCCGAGAACTCCCCTGCCCTATGGTCGGTACCAGGCGTGGATTCGTTCGCAGGGAGTCGGGGCCGGCCATGGGCTGTGGAGTGCACCTGTCAGCTTTACAGTGCTGCCGCCAGTTGTTCAGCCGGTGGTGACCACGTCACCGTTTGACCGAACGCCCACAATCACATGGACGGCACCATTCGCGGGGGTGAATTATGAGTTGTGGATTGGCAGGCTGGATGGTGTTGAGGTATTCCGGAAGAAGGGGATCAGCGGGACCAGCCTGACCTTGCCTGTTGAGCTGGCCAACGGGTCATACAGAGTTTCGCTGCGAGGTCAGACCGCAGATGGAACGCTGCTGCCGTGGTCTCCCCCGGAGAATGCGCCGCTGACGATTGGGTTCACAGGAACTGTGCAGGGCACGTTGGTGGGACACAGGACGCTGTTCTGGGGGGCGTTGCCAGGCGCGACACATTATGACGTGTGGTTGAATCTGGTGAGTGGGGAACAGTCGCCGCAGAGCCAGATTTACCGCAATCCGGCGGTCACAGATACCAGTCTACTGCTTCCGGCGATATTACCCGCCGGCGGCTACCGACTCTGGATTCGAGCCGTTCGGGCAGTGGAAGGCGAGACATTTCTGACGGAGTGGACTCCGAACGGTACCAATGTCTCGTTGTCCTGAAACGGGTTGACTTAAGATGATTGTGATGGGATTGTCGACAGGTTTTTTCTGAAGTCAGCTCCATTGTGCATCAGCGAAGAGCATGTCCAGCAACCGAATTTCTGATGGCTGGCCGGACGGTGTGCTGTCTGCATCTGCCGGGTGCGGACGCAAGCCAGAAGCGATCAACGCTGCAGAATCGGCAGTATCAAACGAGACCGTTGGCAATGCTCTGATTTCTGTCGTTGCGTCGTGAGCCTCGTCGATCTGGCGGTTGGCTGGGGCAGCAGTTCGCTCCCCGCTTGTCTGCAGGGGTGAATGATCGACCAGCAGCAAAGACTCCAGTGGGTCAAGTGGCCGCTCGATTATCGGCATCAGGAGACTGACACGAAACGTCCATGCGGCGCTGGTCAGGATGGAACCGTCGTTATCAACTGCCGTCAGCCAGACACGGTACTCACCGCCTCGCAGGTTGTCCCTGGAAGCCAGTGTGGTTGTGGTCAAACGTTTACT
>JALQWE010000857.1 GCA_023258825.1 Planctomycetaceae bacterium
ATCGGCTGATGTCCCGGTGTTGGACCACAACACGTGTGATTTGGTCACATCTCCTTCGCCACCCATCCGGACTGCGGTAAGCGACTCACCGCGTGCATACGGTGCCACCACAATCCCATCCGATACGGCGGCCGAAGCGATCGAACGAAAGTACTTGTGAGCCGTGGGATTCAAACCACCCAATCGCCACTTTTCCTGACCGGTCACGGCGTCATGCGCCGTCACATGATCCGCTCCCAGAACCACAATCGTTTCCCGCTCGCCTTCTTTGACGACGACCGGAGTTGCATAACTCTGAGCCGCCTCTTCCGGCGCCCCCAGCTCGCGATCCTGTTTCCACAGCAACTCACCCGTGTCCTTGCGGAAGGCCGCCAGATAAGACGGCCCGGAATGCATACAGGCGACAACCACTGCATTCCCGGTCAGTACCGGAGATGTTCCCAGATCCCACCACAACGTGTCCTCACCATACATTTCCTGGAGGTTGTGATGCCACAACGCCTGGCCATCGACGGTGAAGCCGCCAAAGTCACCGCTCTTGAAATAAGCAAACACTCGTTCGCCGTCGGTCACGATCGAAGGATTGGCGCCCGTACCATCCTTACCAGGCTTTCCGTCGACCGCCTTGCCAGCCGACTTCTGCCACTGCAGTTTTCCATCCCGACCGTAACACGCCACTACGTTCTGACCATCAACAGTCCCCGTCAGAAAAATTCGCTGGCCCCAAACCGCTGGCGTCGACGCACCGCGAATCGTCAACGGAGTCTTCCAGAGAATATTTCGGTCGGCATTCCATTCCGTCGCATAGCCCGTTCCGTCGGCCATCCCGTTTCCATGCGGTCCTCGCCATGACGGCCAGTCGCCCGCAAAACTACCGTTGACGCTGCAGAACAACACGACTGTCATCAGAACTCGCATGAATCCACCTTTGCAAACCGCGTCAGCGGTGAAAAAGTCATCGGAAGGCCGCAACGAGCGATACGGCAGACGGAACTTTCAGAATCTGAAAATCCACCCCACGACACATCCGTGGGCCCCGCCCTGCGCGACGTGAACGCCGAAGACGGCTGCTGGGGAAGGCTCACTGCTACGGGAAACAAACGCTGCAGGGTACAAGCCTGTTTGACCGACCGCATGACCCCAGTCTATTGGGGCTTCACTCAGGCTGAATTTCAGGCGACGTGGCCGGAACCAGACCTGCGGATGATCTGCGGAGTCCGCACTGGCCACAAGGAGTCCACGCTCGCCTGATCAGCAGCCTGTTCGGCAACGGCGACCCGGCCGACTGGATTCAGTGGGCATGAGCCGCGTGGTGACCGCCATGTCCGCTGTGATCATCATGCCCGTGACCGCCATGAGCGTGATCATGGCCGCCATGACCGTGGTCACCGTGATGTCCGTGACCATGGTCGTCGTGGCCGTGGCCATGATCGTCTTCAGCCGGCTCGTCCGGAAATACTGCCAGCCGCCCAAAAGCTCCGGACAGCTGAGCCGATCCGCACAGCATGGCAATGCAGGTCAGCATGGTCACATAAATGAATTTCCCAGTGAAATTGCTGACGGCAAGCCCCAGCAGGTAGTGCTTTCCAGCTTCAGGCGGTGCCACGGAGCCCCAGACGAGGACCGAGACCAGCATCAGCAGCAGAACTCCGAGAAACCCACCGCGACGCAGAATCGGAAAGGTCTTCGTCCAGTTGACCGCCAGCCCCCAGAATCCCACCCAACCCAGCAGGGGGATCCATGGGATCAGGACACGCACCAGGCTAAGAACCAGCGCCAGGAGGGACGCGAGGACGTTTACGAGACTGCTGAACAGATCGAACAGAGCTTCCATAGATCCACCATGCCTGGCAGGAATACAACAATACAACAATGAGTTGAATCGCAGTGCGACCCGACAT
>JALQWE010000858.1 GCA_023258825.1 Planctomycetaceae bacterium
ACTCCAGTCGTAACTGAACCCCAGCATCTTCAACTGCCGACGGAAGGTCGTGATGTTTTCTTCCGTCTTGATGCGAGGATGAATTCCCTTCTGACGAGCGAACTCTTCCGCCGGCAATCCAAAGGCGTCCCAGCCCATGGGATGCAGAACATTCATGCCCTTCATGCGCGAATAGCGGCAGACGATGTCCGTTGCCGTGTAACCTTCCGGGTGCCCCACGTGCAGGCCTTCGCCGGATGGATAGGGAAACATGTCCAGCACATACAGTTTGTCTTTGCCCGGGACACAGTCGTCCACGCGAAAGGTCTGATGCTGTTCCCAGTACTGCTGCCAGCGGGATTCAATTCGTTTGAAGTCGTAGCGAGGCATGGCGTGATGTTCGGGGCTGAGCCCCAATAAAGGTGTCGTGAATCAGGTCGGTCTGCCGGTCCGGAACACTCAATCGCCGAACGTTGCGTCCAAACGATCGCTGCGCACTTACGGCGTTGCAGCGGGGACCTGAAAATCAGGCTGACCGCTCAGTCAGTGCGCCCGCATCAGGGCCCCGCATCGGAATTCGCTATGTCAGCGAACCAGTGATAGTCCCGAATCGGTGTTCTGGTTCCGTAGTGTATTCCAGAAACCGCCAGAAACAAAACGCGCAACCCCGGTGGGGGAATTCGGGAATCTCTGGCCGAAGAAACCTCGATTTCCTCGAATTTTCCGCCCCGGACGCTCCCCGGAGGCCCTGCTGCCTGCACACAATCCTCGGAAATGGGCGCAGATGACCTCCATGATGACGGGTGGCAAAAGATCCACACTCGGACATCCACTACGAAAAATCCCGGTCAAAAGGTTTCTGCAATCCCTCGGTTCAACCATCCCACGACGACAGGTTCGATCATGTCAGCCTTCAGATCCTGGTTCCAATCGATCAGCATGGCCATGCTGCTGTTGACATTGGTGGCACAAGTGGACGCTCGGGATCAGGATGTTCCCGAAACTCAGCTTGCAGAAACCATCAGCAGTCTGGATGGCTCGTCCCAGCCACTGCTGTGGTGGGCTCCCGAAACTGCAACCCGCCAGCCGACTCCGCTGTTCGTGTTCCTGCATTCATGGAGCGCCGATTACACGCAGGACAACAGCAAGTGGCTCAGGGAATGCGTCGCCCATGGGTGGATCTGGCTGCATCCCAACTTTCGCGGGATCAATCAGACCCCCGCCGCCTGCGGTTCCCCGCTGGCCCGGCAGGACATTCTCGATGCCGTAGACTTTGCATGCCGCCAGTGGAAGGTGGACCGCTCCGCCATCTACCTCGCCGGAGTTTCCGGGGGAGGTCACATGTCGCTGCTGATGGCTGGTCACCATCCCGATCGTTTCAGCGCCGTGTCCGCCTGGGTTGGTCCCACTGATCTGGCAGAGTGGCACCGTTTTCATACGGTCAATGGTCAACCACAAAAGTACGCCGTCATGATCGAAAAATCTCTGGGCGGTCCCCCGGGAACCTCACCGGCCATCGACGCCGCCTATCGAGATCGGTCGCCCGTCTTTCACCTTGATCGCTCCGGTGATCTGCCCATCTCCATCTGGGCGGGTATCGAAGATGGTCACTCCGGTTCAGTCCCCGTCAGCCATTCCCTGCATGCGTTTAACGCCATCGCCCGCGGGCACGGAAATGAACCGATCTCTGATCAGGAAATCACAGAACTAGTCACCCGGAAATCTCTGAGCCAGCCGCGCGAGGCCGATCAGATTGCTGTGCCGGGTCTGCCCCGTAAAGTGCTGCTGCACAGACAATCCCGCACATCCAGCGTGACCCTGTTTGAAGGTGGTCATGAGAGTCTTCCGGAGGCGGCGTTTTTGTGGTTGAAGAAATCAACGGCTGCGACCAAACCCTGAACCGGGAGCACAGCTTCGGGGG
>JALQWE010000859.1 GCA_023258825.1 Planctomycetaceae bacterium
ACGGTTCTGGCGTCGTCCGGGGCGGTGGGGTGTTCGGTGATGGTCAGGGCCAGTGTTTCGTCTCTGATGTAGGCCTGCCATTCCTCAACCATCTCACGCACCACGGCAGCATTCGCTGCGTAGTGAATGCAGATGCGGTCCTGGATATTCAGTCCCGCATCCTTACGCAACTGCTGAACCTGTCGCACAAAGTCCCGTGACATACCTTCACGAATCAATGCCGGGGTCAGTACGGTGCTGATGGCGACCTGAATCCCCGAGTCGTCGCCGCAGATCCATTCCGCAGCCTGTTCTGTACTGATCAGCACGTCCTCCGGAACCAACTCCAGTGTGTTGCCGTCCAGTTCCAGTGTGAGTGCCTGTCCGCGTCGCAGTGGTGCCAGCACGGCATCACCCAGTTCCGGAATCCGCGTGCGCAGCAGATTCAGCAGTTTTCCGCATTTCGGGCCCAGCGTTTTCAGATTCGGTTTGTAGGCGTAGCTGACGAGGGCGTCGAGGTTTTCTTCCCGCAGTACCTGCTGAATGTTCAGTTCTTCACCAATGACATCCCGGAGTCGTTCAATGGCCTGCGCGGTTTCCGCCGTGGCGGCGGCGAACCGCAGTTCGGCCAGTGGCTGCCGGACTCGCAGATTGTTTTCCTCTCTGAGCTTGTGTCCCAGTCGAACGACTTTCTGGGCGGCCGCCATCCGCTGATTCAGGTCGGTGTCCAGCAGTGTGTGGTTGGGGGTTGGGTAGTCACACAGGTGAACAGAGCCCGGCAGGGCGCTGTTGGCAGCGGTGGCGCCGGTCGCTGGTTCGCGGTCGTGGATGAGATTCTGATACATCCGTTCGGTCAGGAACGGCAGACAGGGAGCCAGCAACCGACAGAGGGTCACGAGGACTTCGTAGAGTGTTTCGTACGCGGCCTGTTTGTCTGAGTCGCTGGCGTCGCGTGAACGCCAGAAACGTCGACGGTTGCGTCGAATGTACCAGTTGCTGAGGTCGTCGATGAAGGCGGCGGCCTGGGCGCAGAAGGCTGGCGCGTTGTACTGCGACAGTTCCCGATTGGCGGATTCGATGAGGGACTGCAGGTTGGAGAGAATCCAGCGATCGATCTCCGGACGTTCAGCCACCGGGACGGTGCCTGCGCTGACGGTTTGGTCGTGGCCCGCTGCGACCTGCGTGCGGAGGTCGGGTGACGGGACAAATCCGTCAGCAACGGCATAGTCGACGAAGAACTTGTAGCAGTTCCAGAGCGGAATCAGAATGCGACGACGCGTTTCGTCGGCCGGACCGCTGGTGACGAGACAGGTGGGCACGCCTTCGCGTGTTTTTTCTGCAGGTCCCTGGGGCGTCTGAAGCGTCACGGGCTTGTCAGGGTGCCGTGTCCCAAACCGCAGATCCGCAGCGGGATTCTGGGCCAGGTACATCCAGCGCATGGTGTCAACGCCCAGTTGTTCGGCGGCTTCTTCAAACCAGATGGCGGTGCCATCGGATTTGTGCATGGGTTTGCCCTGTTCATTCTGCACCAGCCGATGTCCCAGCAGCGTGCGGAAGGGCTTTTTGTCTTCTGCCGTGGCGGCTTCGTCATAGCGCATCATCGTGGACAGCGACAGCAGGGAATAAAACCAGTTGCGGAATTGTCCGGGGAAGCACTCGGTCACCAGATCCGCGGGATACCACTTCTGCCATTCTTCCCGGTTGTGGTTGTAGCCCATCGTGCTGAACGGGACGATGCCGGCGTCCAGCCACGGATTGCCGACATCCGGAATGCGGCTCATCAGATTACCGTTGCGAGGATTGCGAATCCGTACGTGGTCAATCCAGGGGCGATGCGGCGTCTGACCTTCAAACTGATCCCAGCCTTCGACAGCGCGTTCCTTCAGCTCGGCCAGCGAGCCGATAACTTCGAAGTCGCC
>JALQWE010000860.1 GCA_023258825.1 Planctomycetaceae bacterium
GCCACATGCGCCCGCTCCAGCAACGCCGTGCAGAAGTCTGTCGCGTTTGAAACCGCCGGTCCCCCGCCAACCGGCTTGCCAAAATAGCTGCTGACGTTGAAGAAGGCGTAGAAAGCCCCGCCAGGTTCGGCAAAGCTCAGTCCCGGAATCGCTTTCAGACGAGCCACCACGTAGTCGCGGCGTTTGGCGAATTCCTGGCACATTTCGGCCACACATTCCTGCGGACCGTTGAGCGCCGCAAGTGCCGCGTACTGCGACACACTGCACGGATTGGAGGTCTGCTGACTCTGAAGTTTGTTGATGGCGGCGGTGACGTTTTCCGGAGCCAGCGTCCAGCCAATTCGCCAACCAGTCATGGCGTAGGCTTTGCTGACACCATTGACAATCACGGTGCGCTTTCGAACTTCTTCACCGAATGAGGCAAACGTGCGGAATTCGTGGCCAGGATAGATCAGCTTGTCATAGATCTCATCCGACAGCACGATGATGTCCTTTTCCACCACCACTTCGGCCAGCGCCTGCAACATCGCAACGGGATACACGCCGCCCGTGGGATTGCTGGGACTGTTCAGCATCAGCATGCGAGTCCGCGGTGTGATGGCCCGTCGAAGCTGTTCGGCGGTCAGGAAAAATCCGTCCTGCTCCTTCGTTTCCACTAAGACCGGCTTCGCGCCCGTCAGTTCGACCAGGGCCGAATAGCTGACCCAGTACGGAGTCGGAATGATCACTTCGTCTCCCGGTTCGCAGCAGGCGACCAGGACGTTGTGCAGGCAATGCTTGGCGCCGTTGGAAACCGTGACCTGTGAGGGCTTCCAGGAAACACCGTGGTCGCGTAGGAAGGCGTCACAAATGGCCTGCTTCAGCTCCTGAATACCTGTGGCCGCGGTGTACCGCGTGTGGCCGGCATCCATGGCGACTTTGGCCGCTTCGCGAATGTGCTGCGGCGTGATGAAATCCGGCTCGCCCACGGTGAACTCAAGGACGTCAATCCCCTTACCACGCAGCTCTCTGGCCTTGGCCGCCGCTGCCAGTGTTTCAGAAGGCTTTAACTGATTCACAAGGGATGATGTGTACATGGATTTCCACTGCTAACATGTTTTGAAAGGTGACTTACGAATCTGCCAGCGACGGGCGCACGCCCGACGCCGAATTTTCGCCCCGGTCATGAAAAGGCCCCGCGTTTCAGTATACAACTTCCGCCGGAACAGATGGACTGTCAGCGGGAAACGCGCTGCCTGGACACGTTCCGCACAGACAGCGGTCGAAAGTGCACACTACTTTACAGTGACACCGAGCGAATCTGAAAGCGATGGGCCGCGGAGTCTGAAATTCCCGGCACCCGGAAGGCCCTGATCTGGCGAAAAGGCGTAAAACCCACCCCAGAATCACATTTTCCATCCCGGAATGACGGATGTTGAGGCCTTCTGACCGGCTCATGCGACTGGGCCCATGGCTGCATCCCGCCAAACGTCCCCCTTGGGAAACACATTTTTGGGGGAACCGGGGTGATCAACGGACGCAGCATCGCGTGCCCTGTCCGTGAAATTGGCCAGCAGCCCCATCAATCGGTTGTGGAAGGCTTACCTGTGGCGTGTGGTACGTTGTTCTGACGCGGGCCCGGGGCGCTGTTATCGAGCCTCCGGTCAGGATGCATCAGGCCAGTTCGCTGCTGTCCGGAACGTACTCTTCCACGAAGACGCGGGAAAAGTCGTAAACGCCGAGAAACTGATCGATGGAGTCGCTGGGGGTTTTCTTCATATCCCCGGACTCAATCATGCGAAACACGATGTGCCCGAAGTCGTCGGTGGTCTGAATGCCCCAGCGACGGAAAACGATCGGACACAGCATGCCGAAGTGCTGCAATCCCAGTTGTCGGATGCCTTCGAGCAATT
>JALQWE010000085.1 GCA_023258825.1 Planctomycetaceae bacterium
AAACTCCGCGGCTGCCGCGGGCAGGTTCTTAATGACGCACTGCAGGTGACTGACCAACAGAAACAACCGTTCCTCGGATTTGCCATCGGCTCACGGTTTTCCCGCTCCACCCTGCAATTTCGCATCCGCTGCTCCGCTGGACAGGGCCGAATCGAATGGTTACCCAAACCAGATCAGCCGGAACTTGCCAAATCCGTCCCCTGGACGGCGGAAGATTCCAGCGACTGGCAGGACGTGGAAGTCCAGCTTCCGGCAGACTGCCCACTCGGAATCCTCCGCCTGTATCTCCCCCTCTCGACAGCCCCGATCGCCATCGATCACATCCGCCTGTCTTCCCCGGAACGCACGGAGTCCTGGGATTTTCAGCAGGCTACCCCGTAACCCGGCCATCGCCTGCCGTCCTGAACCTCAGGTCCACCGGTGCTCCCTGTCGGCGTTCCCTTGTGTCAAAGCGGCAATTTCTGCCGATAGGCAAAGACCAGAAACGCATGCCGTGGCAAACTGGGAAACGCAGGCTGTGTTCCTGATATTTGCCGGTGCGGCAAAACTGTCATGCTGTGCGGAGGAATCGGACGAAGAACGATGCGGAGGAATGCTTCCCGGGATGCGTAACACCAACAGGATGTTGTTGACCGCATCGTCGCGTCTGATTCTGGATTAGAGCCGCCACTGGACGGAAATATGGACTCTCCCATCATCGCGACTCTGCCAGCCGGCCATCGCATGGATCGGCTGTTCGGCGTTTTGTACGATCGAACCCCCGCAGCCGCCGACGAACTGACACAGATCGAGGGCATTCGACCGCTCGAAGCCGCCGCGCTGAACGAGAAGGGCGTTTACTGCTTCGGACAGATTGCTCTCTGGCGTCATCGTGAGATGAGCAGTTTTTCCACCGAACTGCAGATCCCGCTGGCAAGAGTGATCGACGAAGCCTGGGTCGCTCAGGCGCGAGACTTCTGTCGGCGGAAGACACTGGCAGCACACTCCGAATTCCCCGGGACGTTTTTCCGCTCTCTGACCGTCATCGTCTGCGCTCTGCTGGCTGGCTGGCTGGTCGTATGGATGATCGGACAGGGAAAAAATCGGCCACTCACCGGAGTTCTCGCGGCTGACATCACCTCAATCCGCGTCCCGGTCGCCTCCCGACTCTCCACAGTCCACGTCCGAGCCGGTGATGAAGTGTTCTCTGGCCAGCCCCTGATGACGGTCGAGAACACAGAACAACAGCCACAGATTGAAGACTGTCAGCGCCAATTGCAGGAAGCCGAACGCGAATTAAAACGTCTTGAAGCACAGGCGACCATTGATGCTGAATGGCGACGCCGCGATCTGGACGCCGATATCGCCGGGGTCCGTGAGCACCTTGCCTTTCTGGAAGGTCCGGTACCGCGAGCGCGCACGGGAAGTCGTTCCGCTCTGCGAACACGCGGCGTCCCGGCGACTCAGGTCTCTTTGCGAACCGCGGTCGCTGGTCGAACAAACGAAGCGGGCCCCTCACAAATTCTGTTTTTCAATGGTGACAAGTCCACCGCAGCGAAATCAGACACCGCCACCGCAACACCAACGCTGCCACTCACCAACAGCGACCCGGAAATTCCAGTGCGACTCATCGCGGCCCCTTTGGATGATCTCAGCCAGGCTGCGACTGCTCCTCCCGAACCTGCTCCCGCACTGCCCGCAAATCTCGTGGAAGATCCGGAGAGTCTGCGTGCTGAACTGACTCGCCTGGAAGAAGTCCGCTCCGGCCTGAAGACGCGTATCGAAGACGCACTTGGAGTTTCTGCGATCCGGGAACGCTGTTCTGAACTGGCTGAGAAGCTGCAAACGCTTCAGGCCACCAGCACGGAAATCACTCTGGCATCACCAGTCTATGGAATCGTCGGACAAGTTCGCGGGCGAACCGGTGATCATCTGCAGTCGGCCGACGTCGTCCTCAGAATCCTGCACACGGATCGACGCAGTGTTGTGGTGCAATTGCCAACAACACGAGTTCACGAAATGTCTGTCGGTCAGGAAGTGGAACTGCGATTCCCCGGCAACCAAATCTACCGCGGTCAGGTTGTGGAAGTTCCACTGATGGCCGATGCGCCCGCAGAATCACGGGAAACAACCACCGTCGTTCGCGTGGAACCCGTCGGAAAAATCTGGCCGTCTGTTCCCATCGGCTGCCAGGTCGACGTCATCTCCAGCCGCTGATCACTCCTCAAAAGCACGACAAACGTCCACCGGAACCGCACGCACCTCAACGGGAGGGCAAAGTTCCATCTGAGCCGTTGCTGCAGGAATTTACGCGTGGTGAATGTGGTTTGCGGCTTGGCAGGAGCCGCGCCCTCCCGGTGGCGGCCGTGTCGTGTGTTCGGGGAGGGCGAAGTTCCACCTGAGCCGCAAGCATTGGGCGTCGGCAGAAAAGGGGTCAGGAATCAATAGTGTGGAGCACCCTTTGGGCTATTGGTTCCTGACCCCTTTTTTCCGCCCGCTCGGTCAGGGCGAATGAGGTGAAACGGTGGTGAGCGAGATTCCGGCGTCCATACTGACCCGAAAAGGGGCCCGAACAACGGCTCAGGTGCCGCCGCTTGTCCGTCAACTGCTCGACAGTGGTCGGATTGAGTCAAAGAATCTTTGTGAGTGGCTGATCGTTGATCACTATTCCCTGGCGCAGGCGGTCTTTGCGGGTTCGGAGTGGGTGGCGCTGCGGAGCAAACTGCAGCGAAGTGGTGCCCAGAGCGGCGGAAAGACAGCGCTGGGGCGGATTCAGGACATCGGGGGCTTACTGGCGGACTTTGAGTGCGAAGAGCAGACGGGCCGGATCCTGACGCTTGTGGGTGAGCATCCTTCGGATTGTGTTCGAGCGTGGGGGTGTTATGTGGCGGTCCGGTGTGGTTCACCGGAATTCGCCGGGATTCTGGAGCGGATTCACCGATTTGCTGCGGACGAGCACAGCAGCGTTCGGGAGATCGCGTGGCTGGCGGTGCGTCCTCTGGTGGTGGAAACACCGGAACTGGCGGTGCAGGAACTGCTGAGCTGGGTGTGTTCTCCGGACGAACGGATCCGTCGTTTTGCCAGCGAACTGACGAGGCCGCGGGGTGTCTGGTGTCGCAGGATTCCCGTGTTGTGTGATCGGCCTGCGCTGGGGTTACCACTGCTGACTCCACTGCGGTCAGACAAGTCGGCCTATGTTCGCATTTCCGTGGGAAACTGGCTGAATGATGCATCGAAGTCCGCTCCTGAATTCGTGCAGGAGGTTGTTCGACTCTGGCAGGACGAGTCGGAGACGAGTGAGACGCGGGACATCATTCGCCGCGCCCTGCGGACGTTGAAAAAACGCGTCAACTCAGAGACCTGACGTGGAACGGCGCTTGTGCAGACGGCTGCGAACGTTGGGCAGCTCGCCAGGTCGCTGCCCCGTGGGGACGAGGCTGGGGACGGGGCGACAGCCTGAGAGGCGTTGAAGTTCTGTTTCTGCAGAATCTGCGATTCGGAGCCGTGAACGGCCGGCGTTGAGCGGTGCGAGTGATTCTTTCTGCCGACTGTTCTTCGTGGGTTCGGTGAAAAATGCCGAACCCATTGATTCGGCTTCGAAACTGCGGAAAACAGGGTTTCATCTGTATGGACATTGCGATCGGGGCTTCGGTATCAACCCGACCGCATCGAAGCCGGCACCTGAACCTGACGGGGAAGAGGTCGCGACAATCGATGACGTGGAGACATGGGCGTCAGGGAAGACTCCGATGACTCTGCGGCAACCAATGGGCTCTGTCTGAACCCGGAAAGCGGCGGTCAAACACCGTTGTTGATGGGGGAGAGTGTTCGTGAAAGGCGTGCATCCGCGGGATTCGGCAGTAATTGCTGAAAGGATGTGCATCAGGATCGGACAGGCTCTGGTCAGAGCAGGCGTAAGAAGCAGTAAAGGAAGAACCGAACAACACTGCGGTGTGCGTATTCGAATGGAAGTCTTCGGTGACTAAGGCGTGAAGTGGCCTGCTGGAAAGACCACCGCGGCGAGCGGAGGTTCGGGTAAAGACGGCCGGGACTTTGCGTATTGTGCTGATTGTACTGATGTTCGGAGCGGACTGTGCCGATACTGGCTGATACGAGTCTTTATCGCTGCAGTCGCACTTGCTGTTCGTCATGGAGGATTGAATGGCTACAAAGGTCAGTGAAGATGTTTCTGAAGTCTGGATTGAATACAAAAAAGACCAGACGAATCAGGAACTGCGGAACCGCCTGATGGAGCGGTATCTGCCGCTGGTCAGATACAACGCGGAAAGGGTGTGGTCAAAACTCCCTGAAGGCGTTGACCTGAATGATTTGATGTCAGCCGGAGTTTTCGGGCTGATGGACGCGATCGAAGCGTTCGACATGGATCGAGGCGTGAAATTCGAGACCTACTGTGTTCCTCGAATTCGCGGTGCGATGCTTGACGAACTTCGAACGATGGACTGGGTGCCGCGACTTGTTCGCAGCAAGGCCAGCAAGGTCGAAGCTGCCCGCAAGGCGGTTGAGGCACGAGTTGGGCGTCCACCAACCGAATCGGAAATCGCTGAGCAGATGAGTCTTTCGATTCAGGAATTTGAAAGACTGCGTTCTGAGGCCAGCGCCGTAAATCTGGTGAGTCTCGAGAAGAAATGGTACGAGACAGACAGTTACAAGGATGTTCGCGAGGTGGACGTTGTCGAAGACGTGCGCTGCGAGGATCCGACGGATGGTATTCAGAAAACGGATCTGATGAAGCTCGTCACCAAAGGGCTGAACAGAAACGAACGACTGATCATCATTCTGTATTATTATGAAGAGTTGACGATGAAGGAAATCGGCAACACGCTCGGCTTGTCAGAGTCACGCGTCAGCCAGATGCATTCCAGCATCGTTGCTCGACTGAAGGAGCAACTGGATCGCCGCCGGCCCGAGTTTGGCTAGTCGGCACGGTCAAAGTTACATTCCGAAAAGACCTCTGCCCCTGGCAGAGGTTTTTTTACGCCCTGACAGCAGCCGGGCGTGACGTGAGGGGCCGTCCTGGGCGAATAAGGCCATTGGAATTTGAGTTCGGTCGCCGGCAGACAGTGCTCAGGAAGCAGGGCCGGGTGAGGCATTGCCGGCCGCAGGGGCCGACTTGGGGACTCCGTTGTTGATACGGCCCGCCGGATTTGAGATACTGCGGGGCCGCCTTCTCTTCTGCAAAGTGCCTGTTTGGCAGATTTGCATCCGGTCCCGCCATTCCGGAGTTTGTCATGCTGGTTGTCCCTGCCGTTTCCACGCCCCTGTGTACCGGATCCAGTCGCCGGGAGGCTCTGCGTGTCGGTGGGCTGTCTGCACTGGGACTGTCGCTTCCCGGGTTGATGGCCTCGGTCGCCAGGGCCCAGCCAAATCGGGCGTTGCCATCTGACCAGTCTCCGGGATTTGGTCGTGCAAAGTCCGTTATTCTGGTCTGGTTACTTGGTGGGCCTCCGCAGCATGAGACGTGGGACCCCAAGCCCGGGGCACCTCGGGAAATCCGCGGGGAATTCGGCCAGATCGAATCGGTCGTGCCCGGGATTCATGTGGGTGAGTTGATGCCGAAAACGGCGCTGCATACGGACAAGCTGTCTGTCCTGCGGGCCGTTGTCACCAAAGACCAGGCGCATTCCTCCAGCGGATATCAGATGCTGACAGGAGTTCCCCATCAACCGCTGAGTCAGGAAAACGTAACCAGCAAGGCTCCGAATCTGTCGCCTTCGCATGCGGCCATGATGCGGATGCTGCGACCGGATCTGGATGGATTGCCTTCTTCCATCGTGCTGCCGTATCACATCGCCAACGACGGTGAGATTCTCTGGCCGGGTCAGAATGCCGGTATCCTCGGGCGTCAATTTGATCCATGGCTGATCCCCTGCGATCCCTCCAGAGCTGATTTTCGGATCCCCGACCTGTCCCTCCCGGATGAGATCAGTCGACAGCGGCTGACATCGCGCCGGCACCTGCTGTCGGCACTGGATGCGGCAGGGCAGCCTGTGGCCAGGACACCTGGCATCGGAAGTTTCGGGCATCACAGTCAGAAGGCCTTCGAACTTCTGGCAGGTCAGTCAGCGCGGCGGGCCTTCGAGCTGTCTGAGGAATCGGACGCTGTTCGTGATCGCTATGGGCGTAATCGTTTTGGGCAGTCGATGCTGCTGGCCCGGCGACTGACCGAAGCCGGTGTGTCGCTCGTGCAGGTCAACTGGACAAAGGTGGAAGAGGTGAAGAACAACGGTTCGTGGGATACGCACAAGAACCATTTCTCCGACCTCCGGGATCACCTGATGCCCCGGATGGATCTGGCCTACTCCGCACTTCTGGAGGATTTGGAGCAGCGAAACCTGCTCGACGAAACTCTGGTGGTCTGGCTGGGCGAATTCGGGCATACTCCGCGGGTGAATGGCGAGGCTGGTCGTGATCACTGGGGCAACTGTTTTTCCATAGCCCTGGCAGGTGCCGGAATCAAACGCGGGTTTGTCCACGGAGAATCTGACGCTCATGCCGCCTTTCCGTTGTCGGGGGTTGTTTCGCCCGCTGATGTCACGGCCACGATCTTTCATTGTCTGGGCTACGAGCCCGAGACATTGCTGCATGATCAGACCGGTCGCCCATTTCCATTGACTCGCGGGGAGGTCATCCGCGAGATTCTGGCCTGATGCCGGTCTGTTAGTCCCTTGCGATGAATGCAGAGGAATGGAATCGAATCGCCCCGAGCCTCGTCGCCGAAAGTCCGGCAGCAAACCACAACTCACGCGAATTGTGTGGACTGTTGTTCTCTGTTCCGTCGCGGTGCTGGGGATCAATCACCTGCTGGGGCAGCCCCTGTACTGTCGATGCGGTTCACTGGACCTTTGGTCTGTTCGAGTGTTTTCCAGCCACAATTCGCAGCACCTGCTGGATCCCTACTCGCTGACTCACGTCATGCATGGTGTCCTGCTGTCAGCGATGCTGGGGGTGATTCCCATCGCGCGACTTCAGCCGTGGAGATTTCAGGCGGTGCTGGCCCTCGAATCGCTCTGGGAAGTGCTGGAAAACTCGCCACTGATCATCCATCGTTATCGCACAGCGACCGTCTCACTGGACTACGTTGGTGATTCACTGGGGAATTCGCTGGGAGATCTTCTGTCGTGCTGTGCGGGCTATCTTTTGCTGCAGGTGCTGGGATTTCGAAAATCCGCAGCGATTTTTCTTGCATCAGAGCTGCTGCTTGTTCTCACCATTCGCGACAGTCTGCTGCTGAACATTCTGATGCTGGCGTGGCCGATCGACGCGGTCCGGCAGTGGCAGCTTCAGGCGGCGTTCTAAGACCGTGTGTGTCCGTCAGCAGTCTGTAGTCGAACCTCAGTAATCGCTGCACATCCATGTTTCGGCACGCAGCGTGTCTCCGGTATCAGCGTCTGTCAGAGTGACCTTCCATTGCAGAACTCCCAGCGGTCGCTGGTCACAGAACAGCACGTCCACGCGTTCGATGCATGGCCCGAATCCGGGGACGTCGAAAGCAACGCGAATGGCCCCGCGTTCCACCTTCAACGCAGTGTCAGGTTGCCTGACGGAGGGAATCCATGTGGTCCCGCCGGACAGGAACGGGCGACCGGAACGCAGCGTTCCGAAGATCTGCTGCAGTCGGTAGGTGATTCGTTGCTGATCCGTGGCGCGTTCGATGTTCAGGCGGGACGCAGGAGGAAGTCCGGGAGTCGGCAGGGAAAGACCATCGGCACCGAATTTGCCGGGCAGGATCTGAACTCCATCCAGAATGGCCATCGGGACCATCACGGTCGTTGACTTGCTGCCGGATGTTGTGACGGCCTTCAGAGTCACCCGGTCACCTCGGCTGTTCACAAAAGTGTCGCTTGCGGCCGTACCTGGTTGTGGCAGCAGGACCGAGAACCGCGGGGGATCAAAGGGTGGGCGTGGGGTCCGATATTGAATCCAGCCGGCGGCTTCCATGCGTTCGTAGACCCACGACGGTTTCCATGGGCGATTCAGTGACCAGGCAACCGTGCCGCTGGAGAGCAGCAGAAGCACTGCGGCGAATGTCAGCATCCGTCTGCCGGAAACCTCCAGCAGCGGCACCATGGCCAGCCACCAGAAAGGAGTCAGCCAGAGCATCCATCGCAGGCCGAAGGAGTTGCCTCCGTAGTTGTAGTTTTCGGTACGCGACAGATAAAAGCCCAGCGTGATCAGTGTCATACGGCCACCGAGGATGATCAGCCGACTGATGCCTTTGCGGGCGGAAAGCTGTGAGTCCGGCTGGTCCGGCTGAGCTTCAGTGTCCAGCGGGCTGCGGGCCTGACTTCGAAATCTCTTCAAAAAGACGGGACCAGCCAGCGAAAGCAGCAGCACAGGTGTCAGCGAAAGCAAACCATGGTGGCCCAGTGTGCAGTGAAACAGATACACCAGCGGCGATTCGGTGTTGGCATCAAGATCCTGAGGGTTTGACCAGTAGCTGGGGATTCCCCGGTGGGTATACACATACGTTTCGGTTCCATAGGTGGCATAAAAGGGTTTCAGGCCACCTGTGGCCGACCAGTTTGTGGCGAAGAAAAACAGCAGGGGAATGATGGCCGCCGGAACGAACCAACGCAGCGTCTGCCTGAGGGACACACCAGTTGCAATCGCCAGAGCCGCAACTCCCAGTTGAGCTGCGGGCAATTCGAAGCACGAGGTCATGGCAGCGAAGAATCCAAGTGCCACGAAATCACGACGACGAGGCTGCAGAGACAGACGAAGGGCTGCGGAAATCGTCAACATCGCACACGCCACGGCCGGCGTATGATTGTTGAGTGTCGTGAGATAGGGGTTCAGCAGTGAACCGAACCCGGCGGTGAGCAGGACGAAGGTGCGAGTGGTCAGCGCCGTCCCCAGTTGCTGCAGCGTTCGTTGCAGGCAGAACAGAGTCAGGCAGAATGGCACCACGTTGACGATCAGCAGCAGCAGGCGAGTGACGAAGGCGGTGTGGTTAAACAGTCCATAGCCTGTCAGGCTGCGAACGACCGCGTAGAGTCCGGCAACGATGGTGGACAGGAACGGGGGCTTGGACGAATAGAAGTGCCAGGGTTCCTGAGGGGACGTGCGCGAACGAACTTTGTCAATCGTCGACCAGCGAGGCCACGCATCGATTTCGTCAATCTGCCATGTGCCACGTTCAACGAGGGACCAGACTGTGGCCCAGCGAGAACGATCATTCGCGCTCTGCAACGGCTCGGCCTGCAGCACGGCCACGGCCACAAGTGTGGTTGCGACCAGAATCAACAGTGTTTCCACGAAAGAACGCGACACTCTCGGCGCCGGGACTGTGGGGATGGATGTGGACATAAACAGGTTCACCGAAGACCAGCGGTCATGAAATTGCCTAGGCAGGGCAGGGCCAATGCACCTGCGTATCATATCGCCTGAGGGTTGCGGACGTTACTGAAAGGCTGCATGAGACCAATGGAATCGATGGGACAAATAGGACGGATGGGACGAAGGGGACGGATGAGCGGTGGCGGAGGGGGGCTTGTTCTGGGGTGCGTGCGTGCGTTGCTGCCGACGGCGACGGGCTGTCAGTGGTTCGTGATCCGGTCGCAGCGTTGTGGAACTGGAATTGGGGAACCGGCCACTGATACGTTTTCACTCATGAGCTGTGTGTGGCCTCCGGGCGGATTGTGCAGTTTTCAGCGAGTCTCGCTTGAGACTGGGGGGTGTTTGCTGTCAGACTATCTGATCCGAGACCGAAGGTGGAAAATTCACCGGTCTACAATAAGTGGTCCGGGACCCTGCAGCAAATGGATGTGTGGAATGGCAGACGAGGAAAAGAATACGATTCGACAGCTGACCCGACTTCAGCGACGTGTTCTCGGTACCCTGATGGAAAAGGGTTTTACAACCCCTGATCAGTACCCCATGACACTGAAAGGTGTCGTTGCCGGAAGCAATCAGAAAAGTAATCGCGATCCAGTGACTGAGTATTCCGAGGCCGAAGCCGCGGATGCTCTGGAACAGCTGCGACAAATGGGGCTGGTTGCGGAAGTCTTCACAGATGGCGGCCGAACAACCCGGTACCGCCACTACATGCGACATAAGTTCGATTTCAGTGAGGCTCAGTACGCCATCATCTGCGAACTGTTGCTGCGCGGACGGCAACAGCCCGGTGAACTTCGGACGCGCGCCAGTCGCATGATCCGCATCGAAAGCCAGGAACAGCTCAAGTCTGAACTGCAGAGCCTGGTGGACAAAGGTTTCGTCCAGACAAACGGCAGTCTCGAACGCCGCGGTGTCGAAGTGGACCACACCTTCTATCTGCAGAAGGAAAACATGCAGCTGAAGGCACTGTCCGGCAGTGACGAAGAACCCGCGGCCGATCACGGGCGGGCGGAAGCACGGCCGATGTCCGTGGCACCAGTCGCACAGTCCGATTCGGTCCTGCTCGAACTGCAAACTCAGTTTGCTGCCCTGCAAAAGCAGTCGGATATGCTGCAGAATGCCGTGGACTCCATCCGCCAGAAACTGGATCGAATTGAACGTGAACTGGGCATCGGCTAAGGCCCC
>JALQWE010000861.1 GCA_023258825.1 Planctomycetaceae bacterium
AATCACAGTGTTTGCTGAGGCCTTCGGGCTTTGACGCTGGGGAGTGCTCCTTCTGCCTTGCGGAAGGTAGCACTCCCACGTTGAGCTCAGAAGAATCAACCACCGTGTCAGAACCTGCCGCGATTCGACGTCAGAACATTCCATGCTGAGGTGAAGCGCCCGATGCCGAGCAGGTTGCCGGGTTCGGCATCTCCCGGAGATTTCCGGGAGGTGAATGAAAGCAAAGCAGTCTTCAGCACCGCTGTGGTTAGCGGAGTTGCGTGACTCGGGCAGGGCGCGCAGTACTTCGGTGACAGTCGGCGTTTCGCAGCAGGCCTTTGTCTGCCGGCGCAGCGGCCGTCTGTGGCCCCCCAGCTAAAGGCTGGGCACGAACAGGCAGGCGACCTCGGATGGTAATCCGAGAAGTCACCGAGTCTGGTCAGGGGGCAACTGCCAACGTGGTTGAAATTTGCGCGCGGCAAGGTGAGGTGAGGCTGGCATGAAGTCGGTCCCGCAGTGATTGTCCAGACAATCGGATTGTGACTCGTCGTGACGCCTTGAGGCCTTGTGCTTCGTTCTCGCAGTTACTCTCTGATTTCATCCGATTCAGCGAGTACTGCTTCGAGCAGATCTGCCAGTTCCATCTGTAAAGCCTGCGTTCGCACAAACGCGAGTTCTTCCGAAGAAAGGCGACGCACAATCTGACGCAGATCCCGGCGACTTTTCTGGCTACCACGCCTGATCCAGATGAGTTTCGACAGGGCAGCATCAGTACGGGCAGCAATAGGAATCGCAAAGCCCGGAAATACCTCCGTAAGCACAGAACGATTCAGTTCATCCGGAATCAGTTCGCGAGGGTAGACGTCCAGTTTCAGAATCTCGACCTCGTCGAGCAACTGAAACGGCTTACCGTTATGAATCGCACTCCGAATTCCCTGTTCATCAGCGAAGTAACCCGCCGATTGAATCTCGCTCACCAGACGCTCAATACTCGCGTTCGCGGCAACGCGGTCAATCACAATATCAATGTCCTGTGTTAACCGGGGTTCACCCCACGCCACACTGACAATCCCGCCGGTCAGATGATGCCGAATGCGAAGCGACCTGAGGATTCCTGTGAAACGTTCCAGGGTGGCGCGAAACGCTTCAATCGGAAACATGAGAAAGCGCTTTCTCAAGCAACCGTCGCGTCGGTTCCTCCTGGCCGTACATCCTCAAGGCAACTTCAAGCCTGAGACGCTGTTCAGACATCAAGCCTTTCTCGGCCAGAATCTGTCGCCTGATCCAGTCTCGGGACCATTGGAACATTTGTGCCGCACGTGCAACCTTGACGTGGATGGGCATTGCATCAATCAGTTCGTCGTACTTTTGCTGAACAACTGACACAACATGTCATCCGACTGAACAAACTCAAGATCTCCCCGAAACCTGCCCTGAAGTATACGGGCAACCGAAGCAAATAGAAAGGACGGGACACTGTGCCACTTCTGAGGGGCCGTTGCAAAACCGGCAAACCGAAACCGGCACATCGGGGCCAGCCATCTTTTGCGGGCTGTCTATCACACCGGGGCCAGCCATCTATTGCGGGCTGTCACAAGCCGTTTCTGCGAAGCAATTTGTGTCGACGGAGTGGTGCGTTTGCACGGCATGAAGATGCAGGGTTTGAATAGCCATGCGCCCCATCGCGGCTTGTTGATCTCTGAGCAGACCCCCCCCGTGATCCCTCATTCCGTCAATCCGCGCTCCCCGGCGTTCATTCGTGGTTGAAAACACTTCCAAACCTCCGTCACAGTGGTGGCATCACTGACCTCAAGCCCTCGTAGTTGATTTGTGGATTGGCGTGCTCACACCTGCCGTCGCGTTGCGACTCCGCAAAGTCATGCCGCCTGGCGACTTCGGATTGGCATTCGAG
>JALQWE010000862.1 GCA_023258825.1 Planctomycetaceae bacterium
TGAAACATCCGGGCTCAGCGGGTCCATTGCCTTATTTTCTGAAGGGCAGGTCTACCGTGAGCAGTCGCTGAGCGCAGACGGTCCCAGGCATGCTCAGGTGCTGGTTCGGGAGACGGACGTGCTGTTGCGTAACGCTGGGTTAACGGTGAGTGACCTGACGAGCGTTGTGGTAAGTATTGGCCCCGGCAGCTTCACGGGATTGCGGGTGGGCGTCGTCTTTGCAAAAACGCTCGCGTGGTTACAGGGGATTCCGCTGGTTGCAGTGAACAGTCTGCAGGCGTTAGCGTGGCAGGTGCCGCCGTCGTTAGAGCGGATCACGATGATCAGTGATGCTCAACGCTCCGAAGTCTTTTCGCTGGATTGTCACTGGGACACCCAGAAAGCAGAATGGCTGCCTGTCGGGGAGGTGTGCATTCGTGAGATTGGCAGTCTGCAGCCCGAGCGAGTTGTTGCCGGACCTGTGGTGGACCGGCATCGGCCTGTCCTGGCGGCGCAAAACCCATCGCAGATTCTGTTGTCGCTGGTTCCCCGGGCAACGGGTATCGGACAGGTTGGGACGCGGTTGCTGGCGGAGGGGGCGTTCAGTTGCGCCGAGACTCTGGAGCCCCTGTACGTTCGCCCCAGTTATGCGGAAGAGAAGCGTTCGGGGAACCGTTAAGTCGGTGCCAGGGTCAACGTGGAGGGAATGTTGAGCGGTCGTGGCCTCGACGGGAAAATTGCAGGTGGCTTCGATGGGCAGCGTGCAGGGTCGCGGAGCACACCTGGAGTGAACGTCTACGGGCCTGAAGTTCGGGAATTTCAACATCGTGGCCGGTGAGTTCGTGAAAACTCGTGTCATCGACAGCACTGCGTGGCATAATGCCGAGGGCGGGGAATTCGGAAAGACTGACGGGTTCCTCCCTGGGGGCTCGGCATCAGCAAACGCGTGACAGGAAATTCTTGTGACAGACGACAACACAATGGAACAGAGTGGTGTGGCCGGTGCTTCCGAGCCCTGGTACAGCAAGGGGTTGAACTTCACGTGCACTCAGTGTGGTGACTGCTGTACAGGGGCACCCGGGACGGTTTGGGTGTCTGACGACGAGTTGCTGGAGATTGCGGAGTATCTGGACAAGCCCATTGGTGAAATCCGCCTGTTCCACACTCGAATTGTGCGCGGTCGGGTATCACTGACGGAGTTTGCCAACGGGGACTGCACCTTTTTTGACGGTCGCACGCGAAAATGCACGGTCTATGCGGCGCGTCCAATTCAGTGTCGGACGTGGCCGTTCTGGGATTCTCACCTGGCAACTCCGGAAGCCTGGGAACGGGTTTGCGACAAATGTCCCGGGGCGGGGCAGGGAGCGTTCTTCAGTCTTGAGCAGATCGAAGAGCGGGCCAGTCGGATTGAAATGTGACGACTTGAGCGGCGGTGATCCCTGAAAGACTGCGGAAAAGCGGGATTTTGCGGGATGTTTCCCAAAACGGCTCCCGCCAGGCGCCGATAATCCCACAGAAGACACCGGCGGGACTGCGCCTGTGTTCTGCGCGGAAATCCCTCGAAGTCGTCATAAAACGACCGGAATTCTGTTGATTCCGCGTGAAGGACGAGTGATTCTGCGCGTCGGCAGGCGGTGAGCATGCCGGTTTCGCGGGGACTCCGGAGTTTCGATCAAGGTGGCCAAAATGTCCCATGTATTTGCCCGGTGCTGCTTTGTGGCTGGTGCTGTGTTCCTTGTTGCCGCAGGAAATGCGGCACAGGCGCAGGTGGTCAAGGCACCTCTGAACGAAGGCTTCGTCCGGACCAGTTCCATTGCCATGTCGGTCGATGAGATGCTGGGTACGAAGAAAGTTCGGGCCGCTGATGAACCCATCCTTGGGCCAGGCTACCCCGCTTTATGGAT
>JALQWE010000863.1 GCA_023258825.1 Planctomycetaceae bacterium
CACGGATTAACACAGATGGATTTTGTTGGATGATCCTCTGGCGGGTGTTGTTGTGTACAGCGACGCGTTCGCGGGCGGTTGCGACTTGCGATTCAACGGGCGGGGTGGTTCGTTGTGTTTTTGAAACCACGGAACACACGTTAGAACATCGTGGGATGTGAGCGGGTTCGTGATAGGCCTGCTTTTGCTCAACCCCCGCCCCTTCGCCCCCCGAGGAGGGCGAAGGGAAAGGTGGTTTGGGTCACCGAATCGGGTGACTTGTGAGTGTTAGACGCGGGGGATTTCAAACCCAGCGCGGGGAGTTCGTGCGTAGAACGACGCGGCCTGATCATCGCCGGTGATCTTTTCCGCTTTTGGATCCCACTTGATCACGCGGTTCAATCGTGCGGCGATGGTGGCGAGGTGGCAGGTGTTCATGGTCTGCACGTGGGAGAATACGTCGGAAACGGGCAACCCACCTTCTGCGAGGCAGCGATAGAAATTGTTCTTGTGGCCTTCGAACGGCTTGCCCTTGTACAATTCCTGAAGTTGTTCCGGGCCAAATTGATCCTTGTCCCAGTTTTCTTCAATGGGTTGTCCGGCGATCTTGCCGCGGTTGACGAAGAAGCGGCCTTTGGTGCCTTCAAACAGGATGCCGTTGTCTCCGCGACTGGTGATGTGCATTTCCATGCCGCCATCGAATTTCGCAATGACGTTGAAGTCATGAGATGAGTTGTAGCTGTCATCCTGGGTGGGGTAGCCATCTTTGAAGGGGACCGGATGTTTGGCATCCGTTCCGTCGATCTCAATCGGACCGGCGCCTTCTGTGTCGCGGCCTGTGGCCCACAGAGAAATGTCAACGTGATGAGCACCCCAGTCGGTGAACTTTCCGCCTGAGTATTCGTACCACCAGCGGAAGTTGTTGTGGCAGCGCTGTTCGATGTATTCGACCAGTGGGGCCTGTCCGAGCCACATGTCCCAGTTGAGGTTCTTCGGGGGGTCAGATTTTTTGAATGGACCACCGACATCCCCGCCATTGATCCCGACGGTGATTTTTCGGACGTCCCCGATCAGCCCGCGGCGTACGAGGTTGACGGCACGGAGAAAACGGTCCTGATCGCTGCGCTGTTGTGTTCCGATGAAGAACACGCGATCGCTGAATCGGCGGCAGGCGGTGCGAATGAGCTGGTTTTCTTCCAGTGTCAGCGTCAGTGGCTTCTGACAGAAGACGTGTTTTCCGGCGATGAGTGCTTCGATGGCAATTTTGACGTGCCAGTGGTCCGGCGTGACGATGCTGACAACGTCCACATCCGGACGTTCCAGGATTTTTCGGTAGTCACCATACACATCGGCCTGACCGTTCCCGATGTTCGGGTCTGAGTTGGCTTTGGCGGCCTGATTTTCATCAACATCGCAGAGAGCGACGATATCGCCGAAGCTGCGATGGCCGTGAGCATCCCCGCGTCCCATACCTCCAAGTCCAATGCAGCCGACGCGAGGTCGAGCATTGGCGGAGCGGTTGGCAAAGGCGGGGGTAGTCCATGCAAAGGCAGCAGAGGCAGTTGCGGCCGCCGCAAGCGAGGCGGTGGATTTCAGAAAGGAGCGGCGATCTGTGGCCAGGTGACGCATGCGAGAATCCTGAGTGTGAGGAAGGAAAATGGTGGGAGCACGCCAGAAGGCAGTTTACGCAGAACATCCACCGGACTCAAAGCGAACGCCGGGATGACGGCGTGAAAGGGCCCGAGCACGAAATCCCCGGCCCTCCGTTTTTCGAGGACGAAAATCAGGTTTTGGTTTCAGCATGTTCGTACTCGTACTCGTGCTCGTGCTCGTGCTCGAAAACCGGCCCCTTCAAAAAACCGTCCCACCAACAGATGGTTGGCCCCATTTTTTGCGGGACGTT
>JALQWE010000864.1 GCA_023258825.1 Planctomycetaceae bacterium
GTGGGCCCAGGTCATGTACCAGGCAACCGAGAGTCCGACCGTGAGCAGAACAAACACGGACAGGGAGATCACCAGGCCGTTGTTGTCTTTTGACGCCATGACAGAACCTCATTCCAGACAGCCGATCACGGCCGTTCAATGTCATCCCCAGGGGGACAAACCAGCGGACAACTTCCGACGGTATTCAGGAAGAGTGACCGCGACAAACACTCGGGATCCGGCAGAGATTTCAGGGTTGCGGTGGAGCAAACTCCGAAATTGAATGCCGGGGGGTCGACGGGAGGCCTGCAGCCATGCAGTGACCAGTCGACGACACAAACCACGCACAGAACGGGGCACCCCCATAGTCCGTGTGCACCCCGGAGTCCTTCCCTGAGGCACTGATATGCAGCCAGATTCTCTTCGCTGCGACCGAATTCCAGTTAAAACAAGGAAAAACGGGCGACTTTTGATGAAGATACCGGTGCTGCGAGTGTAGTCAAGAAGTTCTTCTCCTCGGAAGAACTTCCGACCCTTTTTTTGAGATACTGAGTGACATGGCGGTGCAGGCGCTGCGAACGGATTTCCGTACAGATGAAACTGCATTTCCACGTATCTGTGTTCGGACGGGTGGGAAATGCAAGTTTGAAGAGTTTTTCAGAGATCCATTTGCAGCAGCCGTAGTAAGAAAAACGGCCATTCCTGCCGATCCGGATGTAACGACTGTCACATCAGTGGCCCCCGAAACGAGATGCGCTTGGCCTGTTTCAGTGCGTACAAACAGGCACACCAGGCATTCTGAGCAGTTTTCCGCGGGTATTTGTCGCAGAATTCCACTGAATTGCCCCCGAATTCCGCGGAACTTGCGGACTTTTCCCGGTGAATAGCAGAGCGATCGGGGCAGTTCCTTGACCACGGGCGAGACCTCCTGAATAATCAGCCGCTACCGCGGGGATCGTGTTCCCTGCGTCCAGTCCCCATTCGGAGTCAATCTGGAAATGAAGCCTGAAGAACTCAGTGAATTCCGAACGCTGCTCAAACTGTTGCGTGCGAGAATCCGAGGTGATGTGGAGCAGCTCAAGGAAGAGGCCTTTTCGGGATCTGAGTCCGGCAACGATCAGCGGTCTTCAAACCACATGGCAGAAATGGGGTCCGACGCCTGGGATCTGGAATTTTCGCTGCAACTGGTGGAAAGCGACGAGGGAGTACTCGACGAAATCAACCACGCCTTGAAGAAACTGGATGACGGGACCTACGGTCTGTGCGAAACCTGCAGTGAGCAGGGAAAACCCGAGGCTCGTTCTCGCATCCCACGTGCCAGGCTGCAGGTCATTCCCTACGCTCGGAACTGCATCGAGTGCGAGCGTGAGAAGGAAAAGCGTCGCTGATGGAACGCTATCCTCGCAGCCGCATCGTCATTTTTTCAGTGCTGACGGCCGTCTGCCTGGCAATCGACCTTGGCAGCAAGACCATCGTCTTTGAGCGCATGGGAGGGCCATTTCAGAGAACCGGTTGGTTGCTGGACACCTGGGTCCGCTTTGAATTGCACACCAGTTTAAATCGCGGAGCCCTGTGGGGGCTTGGTCAGGGATTTGCGCTCTGGTTCGCAGCACTGAGTGTGCTGGCCTTCGTGGGCATCATTTACTGGCTGTTCATCCATGGCGCTGCCCGAAGTCTGTGGCTGACGGTAGCTCTCGGTCAGGTCGCCGGAGGCACTCTTGGAAATCTGTACGACCGACTTGGTCTACACGGTGTCTCGTTTCCCGGAGAAGATCGCTCAGCCCTGGCTGTTCGGGATTTCCTGCACTTCACGTTCGGTTCGTTCGATTGGGCCATTTTCAATCTTGCCGATTCGTTCCTCGTCATCGGTGCTGCCATGCTGTTTGTGCAGTCGTTCC
>JALQWE010000865.1 GCA_023258825.1 Planctomycetaceae bacterium
CACCGGGCATTGTTGATTTTCCTGGCCAGCACCCGCAGGGTGCTGGCCTTTTCATTGACATCCCATTCACCACACAAAGAGTGCTGCCAGTATGACTTCGCATGTTCGTTATGGAATCATCGGTGTCGGAGCCGTTTCCGACTTTCACCATGTCCCGGGTATTCGGCTGGATAAGCGATCCAGTCTGACCGCTATCTGCGACCCCAACGAAGCCCTGCTGACGCAGCGTCAGTCAGAATGGGGCCCCGTAAAGGCCTATACCGACTATCGGCAGCTGGCGGCTGATCCGGATGTCGATGCTGTCATCATCGCAACTCCGAATTTCGTACACCGTGAACAGGCCATCGAATGCGCCCGAAATGGCAAGCACATCATGTGCGAAAAGCCGCTGGGACTCAACTTTCAGGAGTCTGCCGAGATGTATCGTGCAGCGCGAGATGCCGGCGTTCGTCACATGACCGCCTTCACCTATCGCTTTGCACCGTCCATGCGTTATGTGCGACATCTCGTCACCAGCGGACTGCTGGGGACTCCCAGACACTTCCGCAGTCAGCGATTTCTCGACCTGCCGGAAACCAGCTGGGGCTGGCGACAGATTAAGAAGCTCGCCGGGGCAGGTGACCTGTTTGATATGACCATCCACCGGATTGACTTCGCCCAGGACCTGCTGGGGCCGATTCGCTCCATCTGCGGTGCTGTCGCACAGTTCGCTCCACGCGATCGGACCGCCGATGGACGCCCCTGCCCTCCATCGGAAGTGGACGACTGGTCAAGCCTGATCGGCTTCTTTGAAAACGGTGCAGTGGGAGTCTGGGAGGGCAGTACCCTCATGAAGGGCCACAACAATGGTGGCGTCGGATATGAATGGGCGGAAGTCAACTGCAGCGAAGGCTCCGCCGCCTACCAGCTCACCGACCCAAACAACATCATCCTGGCCCGCAACGGACGTGATCTGGAAAAACTGCCGGTGCCCGAAGAATTTCTGAAGGCTCCCGGAAGTCCGCGCGACCCGTCTCAGGGCAAACCCAGCACTGTCTTCCGTTATGACCTCGTCTATGAGCTGACCTCCGCCATTATCGAAGGTCGGGATGCCGTTCCCGGATTTCATGATGGTGCACTGGCACAGGCAGTCGCTGACTCCGTACTTGTCTCGTTCGATGAACGACGCTGGGTGGACATTCAGGCCAACCTTGGCTGAGACCCTGAATGCCTGAAACCAAAGAACGCGTGTCGACACAGTCGGCACGCGTTCTTTTTTTCGATCCGGAATTCTTCCAGCCTCAGGGCTTTGCCGGGCTGAACCAGATGTTGCGATATCGCACCTGATTGCCGTGATCCTGCAGATAGAGCGGACCGGCATCCGGTCCCTCCGGAACTGGTGCCGCTGTTGTCGCATGCGTCAGCTTCACCTGCTGATGAATCACTACACCGTTGTGCCGCACCGTAATCTGGCCATCAGCTTTCTTCTTCCCATCGGCACCAAATTCTGCCGCTTGAAACTGGACGTCATAAGTCTGCCATGTCAGCGGTGGCAGGCACATGTTGAGCAGCGGCTTGCTGATGGAATAAATCCCGCCGCACTCATTCTGCTCACCCGTCAGGCCGAAGGAATCCAGCACCTGCACTTCATAACGGCCCTGCAGATAAACACCGCTGTTGCCGCGACCCTGACCACGGGCATTCGGCATGTAAGGCAGCATGAATTCCACGTGCAGTTCGCCGGAACCCAGCTTTTTGCGGCTGGTACAGCCCTGCATCAGCAATTTGTCTTCTGACATTTTCCCGCCATCAAACTCATCGGCCGTTGTTCCGTCAAACAGCACAATCGCTCCCTCTGGTGGCTTTCGGCCCAGTGTCGGAGACATCCGCTCA
>JALQWE010000866.1 GCA_023258825.1 Planctomycetaceae bacterium
CCAAAGTCTGTCCTGCCAGAAACCCGGCGGAACGAGATGCGAGGTTGACCACTTTATTGACGAGGTCCGTATTCACGCGGGCCACGAATTCCTCGAGGTTCAGATCCAGATCATCCAAACCAGGCCCCAGCTTGCTGGCGTAATAGTAGCGCATCGCTCCGGGAGGCAAATGTCGCAGCCACGTGGAGGCCATCAGGAATGTGCCTCGGGACTTGGACATCTTTTCGCCACCAACGGTCAGAAAGCCATGCACATGTACCTTTGACGGCAAATTGCAGTCTGCAGTTTTCAGCATCCCAGGCCAGAACAACGTGTGGAAATAAGTGATGTCCTTCCCGATGAAATGGTGGATCTCTGCGGAGGATTCTGAACTCCACCAGCTGTTGAAATCCTCGCCCGTTCGCTGACACCATTCCTTTGTGGACGCCATATAACCAATCGGCGCATCGAACCAGACATACCAGTAGTTGCCGGGATGGTCAGGGATCTCAAAACCGAAGTACGGCGCGGGACGGGAAACGTCCCAGTCACGCAGGGGATCTCCAAGGAAATTGCCCTTCAGATAGCGTGCCACTTCCGGCTGCAGGTGATCCCCTCCTGTGACCATTGCTGCAGGAAGTCATGAAGTTGTTCCAGTTCGATAAACAGGTGCTCGGCCGTCCGGATTTCCGGGATGGCATTCGACAGCACACTGCGAGGATCCCGAAGATCAGCCGGCGTGTACGTCGCGCTGCAGGAACTGCAGTTATCCCCCGGCTGGTCAGCAGCACCACATCGCGGACAGGTGCCACGAACAAAGCGATCGGCAAGAAAGGTTCCGACCACGGGATCGTATAATTGCTGCACGTCTTTCTGGCGAACCAGTCCCCGACGACGAATCGCCGACCAGATCTGGTGACAGAGTTCGCGATTTTCCGGACTGTTTGTGCTGCCGTAGTTGTCAAATTCAATCTGAAAGCCGGCAAAGTCGCGAAGATGCGCTTCGCGCATGTCCGCAATCACCGCTTCCTCAGAACGCCCCTCACGACGCGCACGAATCATGATGGCCGTACCGTGAGTGTCATCGGCACAGACAAACAGGCAGCGATGACCACGCATCTTCTGGAACCGCACCCAGATATCCGTCTGAATGTATTCCACAAGGTGGCCAATATGAATGTGACCGTTTGCATACGGCAAGGCGGCCGTCACCAGGATCTGTCGCGTCATTCTTTCTTTCCCGCTCTCTCTGCTCCGGATCCGAAATCGATCGTCAGAGTTCAACGCAGCCAATTCGTCGGGTCGTCGTCCCACCAATTCCACCCACGGCTTACCCCTGATTCCAGAAGCCAAACCACAGCTGACATTCACCTGCCGGGGTTCAATGCCGACTTCCACGGGATGCTGTCTTTTGGTGAGTCCATCAGGTGCAGTTTCGATTGACAGCCCGTTGTCGTCAACGGGTTCGCAGAGTCGGATCAGAAGTTCTTCGGAATCCCCGATTTTTTTCAAGGATGACGCCCGCCCCGGCCGAAGCCGAAGCTGCGTTGTCCAGGCGCGCCAAGGCTTCCGCCCTATTCCGACTCGTCATACGTGGCACAACCGACCTATTCGGCTTGCCCCTGCCGCCAACGGCGACACCCCATCCGCCCTCAACCTCTCAATTGCTACATTCCTCCACTCACGCTTTTACGGCATAAAGCCTATCAGCCCGACAGACCGCAATGCGCAGTCCCCAAAACTGCGTAACGGTGTGAGTATTCCCACTCAGAATTTGCAGAACATCCAGATGGAAGCAAAACTTTCCGTCAACAATGGTGGTTTTCCCGCCTTACTTCTGCCCAATCTGAGGCATCCAGCAATGAGTGACACGAACCTTCTGACATCAAC
>JALQWE010000867.1 GCA_023258825.1 Planctomycetaceae bacterium
GTCCATCCGCTTCAATTCCACCAGACACCGCGCGAGGCTCATTCGCGCATCATTGAGTGCCCCCACCTGATCTGTACCAGTTGACTCCGGCTCACGAACCAGCTTCTCCAGAGCTTCGGCAGCAGCTTTAAATGCTCCCTGCCCCATCAGCGACTCAGCCACAGCAATCCGGGCCGCCATATGCTGAGGTTGCAATTCCAGAGTCCGTCGAAGCAGTCGATCGGCTTCTGAAAAATCACCGGTGGACTGAAGGGTGCATGCCAGCTCAAACTGAGCATCCGCGTTCCGCTCGTTCAGACGTACGGCCTGGCGCAGATCAGCCGCCGCTTCCGTCCACCGCTGCTGCTTCCGCAATACTCGACCGCGTTCCAACCAGCCGGAATCCTTTTCAGGAGCCTTCTGACACACGACATCCAGATCTGCGAGGGCTTGCTCAGGCTTTCCGGCATGACTCCATGCTATACCCCGCAGGATCAGGGCGTCGACGTTGCCCAACTCACGTTTCAGAACGTAATCCAGATCCTCAATCGCCTGCTCGGGATGCGACCTCCACAGACACTTTGCACGTTGATAACGCCCACCGAGGTGCAGTGGGTCGTTTCGGATGAGCGCATCAAGGTCCTGCAGAGCGCCCACTGTGTCCCGCTGGTCTATCAGGATACACGCACGTTCGTAGCGAGCCGCAGAATGAACGCTATCCAGTCGCAGGGCTTCGCTGAATGAGCTAATCGCCGATGATCGATCACCCAAGTGCTTTTGTGAACGACCGTAGGCGACCCACGCGTCAGTCCATGATGGCTTCAGCTTGACTGCAGACTTCAGCGAGTTCACAGCCTCAGCATGTCGTCCGAGGCTTGCCTGGCAGACACCTCTTGCATGATGCGACTCTGCCAGAGCAGGATGGAGGATTACGGCCTGATCCAGCAGCTTCAGTGCCCCGGAATGGTCTCCCCGCTGTTGTAAAACTTCCGCCTCACGGACCAGGGTCTCCGCCTTCTGCTTCTGGCTGGAGCAGCCCGCAGGAATCAGCACAAGGCAACAACAGACAATCCATACCGACAGACGAGACACAGATTGCATGGGAAGTTCCGCGAACATCGAGACAACACAAAAGTCCGAAAGTGACCCATCGGAACATCCCTGCTCAACTCAGCCCAGCATCATGCCGTCTTACACTCAG
The DNA here is from genome assembly GCA_023258825.1 of Planctomycetaceae bacterium. Taxonomy (GTDB): domain Bacteria; phylum Planctomycetota; class Planctomycetia; order Planctomycetales; family Planctomycetaceae; genus SXXK01. The sequence goes on from JALQWE010000867.1 coordinate 1,181, forward strand.
AAGGGCATTACCGAGGCAACTCGGTCCGCAGCTGCTTAGGCAGCATTCCGGAAATTCGGGGGAAGATGCCCCCCGCTGCGTACCCACCCGATAACCCTGCTCCGGTTCAGAAGGGGATCGGCATGGCAGCGCGCGGTATTCGGTCCACAACCTGTCGGATGCCGGAAAATCTCATGCCGTCAAATTGTCTGCGTTAAAGTTTCCCGGGTTTTCCCGACCGGAGCCGTCCTGGTATCGTTGTACGACACGTGGAGAAATTTTCGGGGGGGCCTGATCTTTTCCTGTCCCGAACCGTGCAGGCGACTCATTCCAGTGTGAAGAGGGCTGGAAGGATTGGCCGAAGACAACCGCAGGTTCTGCCGATGACGCAATCAGAAATCAGCCTGTTGGCTGGGAACATGTCTGCAGAACAGAATTGCATGCAGGGTAGCAGCTATGGAACCGACTGGCATTTTCAACGACGATCAGATCGCGATTCTGGGTGCGTTCTTCGCCCTCGCCGTCTGCGGGCTGATCACGGCACTCAGTTTTCGCTTCGGAGCTGCCGGAAATTCTCAGAGTGAACAGGCTACACTGCCTCTTACAAATCCTGAGCGGAAGACGGATGGAGACGTGAAATCAGGACGCCGCGCTGCCTGAGTCTCTCTGCTGCGGGATGTGGCACGCTGGTCAACGCACGCACCACTCA
>JALQWE010000868.1 GCA_023258825.1 Planctomycetaceae bacterium
TGGCAGGAGCCGCGCCCTCCCTAAGGCGTACAACAAAAAAATGCTGTCCAAATCTCACCCACCCGCCCGTGTTACGGCCTTCTTCCAGACTCCCATGGAATTCCGCCCCTCTGGTCTGGTACACTGCCGTTTCATGAGCTGCACCCCGGGAGGCACAAGGCGATGTTTTCTCAGACTGTCGAATACGCACTCCGGACCATGACGCAGTTGGCTGCTTCCGCTCCCGCTGCCTGCACGACAGAACAGGTCGCCACGGCCACCCAGGTGCCCCGCGCCTACCTGTCCAAAGTGATCCAGGGACTCTGCCAGGCCGGCCTGCTGAAATCGCAGCGAGGGACTGGTGGCGGCATCAGCCTGGCCCGAGTCCCCTCGGAGATCACCATTCTCGAAGTCGTCAATGCCGTTGAACCAATCGAACGCATTCACACCTGCCCCCTGAACATCCAGACGCATGGAACCCACTTGTGTCCTCTGCATCGGCGGATGGACAACGCACTGGCCTCCGTGGAAATGGCCTTCCGCAATTCCACGCTTGCAGAAATCCTGGCCGAACCAACCACCAGCCGGCCTCTCTGCCACATCCCATGCGCACCGAGCTCGACAAGTTCCAGTCCCCCGGATCCTGAATCCGTCTGACACCACCCACGCAGGCCTGTCCCGACCGCGGATTCCAAATCACCCGCTGAGCCGAAACCGTAGCCGCACGCCAGAAGCTGACGCCGCAGATTTCACCGCTCGACGCAGACCAGCCCCGTGGATCTGCCCGTCACAGTTGCGAGGACAGACACCACCAGAGGCTCAGCGGTAGTGCAGAAACTCAGCCGTGTTGAACAGCGTATGCGCCAGCCCGGTCCAGACCTCAGCATTGTTCTGGACATCCGTCGAACCCGCCAGGTCCTTCGCCAGGGCCGCCCACGACTGCAACTCCCCGGGTTCAGGTCGGCGGCTGAGTGCCAGCAGGAACATCTGCTCAAGCCGTTCGTCCACACTCAGGTCCTGCTGACGACACAACGCCTGCCCCCAGTGCTCGGCCAGCAGGTGCACCAGAGGGTTGTTCAGCATGAACAGGGATTGCGCTGGCACATGAGTCTCATTCCGGCGGCCGGTGGGAAGCTTCAGGTCGGGCAGATCAAAGGTCCTGAGCATGGCAGGGGGAGCCATGATCGACATGGTCAGATACATCGATCGTCGCCCGGCGCCATCAAGTGGCCCCGAAAACAGCCGTTTGGAACCGTCTTCCACGGAACGGAATGGATTGATGGGCGGCCCATACAGCCTCGCATCCAGCCGTCCGGAGACCAACAGCATGGCATCGCGCACCGATTCGGCCATCAGTCGACGTGTCGCATAATGATGCAGCAGCCGATTCGCCGGATCTCGGTCCAGCGCCTCGACCGATGGACTTCCGGATTGCAGAAAGGTCTGACTGAGAATCAACTGACGGACCAGATCTTTCGTCGACCAGCCGTCGCGCACAAACTGCACAGCCAGCGAATCCAGCAGCTCCGGATGCGACGGGCGATCGCCCAGCCGTCCAAAATCATCGGGACTCGCGACAAGTCCCACTCCGAAAATCCATTGCCACACGCGATTCACATAGACCCGCGCGGTCAGAGGATGCGATGGTGACAACAACGATTCCGCCAGCTCCAGTCGCCCGCTCCCGGCACTGCTGGCGACCGCGTGCTGCCCCGCAAACATACTCAGAAAATCAGGAGCAACAAAATCACCGGGGGCATCCACATTGCCCCGAATGTTCAGAAATGCCCCATGTCGTGCCAGCGCACGCTCATCCATACTGTTGACCGAACGTGCCCGCGGAATCGACTGCTCCAGTTCCCGATAGCGTGCCACCAGAGCAGACAGT
>JALQWE010000869.1 GCA_023258825.1 Planctomycetaceae bacterium
GTTCACGCAGTACGGTCAGGGCGCGGGCGACCCCGGTCTGATAGCCATAGTACATCGTGGGAACAGCCTGCATCCGGCGGAACTGCAAGCCGTGGACGATACGCCCGTGTTTCAGGATCACGGCGTCCTCGGCCGGAAAGTCTTCCACTTCCAGAACCCCGTAAAAGTTGCGTTTGATGGCAACCGCGGCCATGTCATCGACGATCGCTGAGGCAAACACAGTCAGAATGGCGACAATCAGCAGCAAGGCGGTCAACTGTGCCGGGAGCGGTGGTCGAGTGGTCTTTGAGAGCCACTTGCGCTGATCAAACCAGACGTACAGGGCCAGCAGTGCCGACAGCAGGATGCCAATGTGATGTTCCCAGTACCCGGGAAATACGGCCGGAGCGATCAACGCATTCACAAATCCTCCACAGGCCCCACCAGCTGCGAGAATCAGATAGAACAGGGTCAGGGATTGTGCAGAGGGCCGAAGCCTGGCAAGTTCTCCATGACACAGCATGAACACGGCAAACAGTGTGGAAAACCAGATCAGCAGTTGCAGTGACAGGTGCAGTCGCAGGCCAAACGCCTGAACCCAGCACAGCGCCAGCAGCAACACGGCAGACACCGGGCCGAACCAGCGTCGAACGTACCAGCGTTCACTTTCGAAGCAGAGGATGAATGACAGCAGATACAACGCCAGCGGGACAATCCAGAGGAAGGGAACAACGGCGATGTCCTGGCAGATCTGATTGGTTTCGGCAATCAGCATGACAGAGGCCAGGCAGGCAAGGCTGAACCACGCCAGCTGTCTGCCTCGACCTGGTATTGAAGTGCCAGGGACGCTGCCCGACGCGGTCACGGCCGGGGCCGTATGTGCGATGCTGCCGGATTTGCGAACTGACAGCAGCGTGATGGTGCAGAGTCCCGCGAACACTGCGAACCCGGCGGTCCAGAAACGTGCCTGCCCCGGCAGTGACAACGCGGGTTCAATCAGCAGGGGATAGGACAACAGAGCCAGCAGAGAACCGCTGTTGGAGAGCGCATAAAGTCGGTGTGGTGAGGACTGGGGCCGCAGCAGGCTGAACCAGCGCAGCAGCAGCGGGCCGGTGGTGCTGAGCAGGAAATACGGCAGACCCACCGTGACGGACAGCACGCCAAGAATTCGAGCGACCGGCGCACTGCCATCAGTGGGTTTCCATGACGGATCCGGAAGGATCTGCAGCAGCAACAGTGTGGCAGTCAGCAGCACGCCGTGCAAAAGTGGCTGATGCGAAACGGACAAGCGGGAGGTGACGAGGTGTGAGTAGGTGTAGCCCAGAAACAGCAGCAGCTGAAAGAACAGCATGCAGGTTGTCCAGACACCGGGTGAACCGCCAAACCATGGCAGCAGCAGTCGACTGATCAGCGGTTGAATCTGAAACAGCAGAAAGGCGCTCAGAAAAACGGCACAGGCGAACACAAGGCTGAGACGATCGCTGCGGCCGGGGGGCGGCGTGCCAGGATGGGACGGAGCGGTTGAGGAATCAGCGTGAGTCATAGTTGTCGAGGTGCCAGTGTGACTAGCGAAACAAAGTTGATCTGACAGATGCCAGGGGGGCGAACGGGGGCTGACGACGTCCGGAGAACGCCGGCGCAGGCTCAGTTCCCGCCGGTGGCTCGTGCAACCATCGAGCCTCGCCGAGCTTCATCGTCCTGCGGGAAGAGTAGTTGAAGCAGGAAGTCGGGGGAAATCAACTGCTGACGGATCGACTTTGAGCGGACTGGCACGCGGCATGCAATGGCTGCGTTTGTGGGAGACCAGATCAACACGGATGAAACAGTTTTGTTATGTTGTGTTGAGGGAGGGCGAAGTTCCATCTGCGCCGGGTATTGTGAGCGGC
>JALQWE010000870.1:0-1624 GCA_023258825.1 Planctomycetaceae bacterium
GTCAGCGTCATCTGGCAAAGTTTGAGCTGGATTAGCAGCTAGTGGACATGTTATCGGGAGGGCGAGGTTCCACCCGAGCCGTTTGGATTTGGGTGCTTATTAACCACGGATTAACACAGATAAGCACGGATAGATTAGTCAGACGAAACTTTAACACGATCCCTGTTTTGTGAGCGGCAACGCGCTAGCCTGAATTGCGCACCACGTCCCAACAAAAAAGCCTTCACGTGCGTATAAGTGGTTGCAAAACCATCACTTAACACACGGAAGGCAGAACGATGTCCGAGACACAGTGTACGCAGCAGTTGCAGCTTTTTGAAGTCGGACGACAGCAGGTCACGATGACATTTGACGGAGGCCAGGTCGTCAGTGATGCAGGCCTGCTTCCGATTCGCGAGCTGGATCGGAAGCTCGGGATTCTGGCGGAAGCCGCTCGGCGATTGCCCGATCCAAGATCCGAAAGAGCGTGCACTCACTCTGTCGAAGATATTCTGACTCAGCAGGTCTATCAGGTACTCGCTGGCTATCCCGACGGCAATGACGCGCAACTGCTGCGAGATGATCCGCTCTTCAAAACAATCGTCGGCAAAGACCCTCGTGACGACGAATCACTCGCCAGCGGCTCGACCATCAATCGGTTTCTGCATGCATTCACTCGGCGCGAAGCGGAGAAGCCACTGGAGGATCGCGACGTTCTCACGGAAGTTCGTCGCGCTCAGATCGAGCGCATCAACGCGATCAACGACTTTCTGATCGACCTGTTTGTACGAACTCGAAAGCAGCAACCGGAGCAGATCATCATTGATCTCGACCCGACTGCTGATCCGACACATGGACAGCAGCAACTCACGATGTTCAATGGCTTCTATGATCAGCACCAGTATTTTCCGATGATGCTGTTTGAAGGCACAACGGGATTTCCATTCGGTGCGTGGCTGCGTCACGGAACAGCGTCCGCAGGACTGGGCGCTGTCAGAATGATTGAGCGAATTGTCGAACGCGTGCGGCAACACTGGCCCGACATCAGGATTTCTGTTCGCGGCGACGCAGGAGTGGCTGGACCTGAAATGTTGGACTACTGCGAGTCTCAGCGGCTTCTCTACGCTTTCGGCTACGGCACAAATCCTGCGTTAAAACAGAAGGTTTCGGAACTGGAACTGGAAGACAATGCACGTCTGTTGTGGTGGATGTCGGGCCGCAAAGCCTTTCAAATGTTTCACACGTTTGATGACTATCAGGCACGATCGTGGCCCAATGTCAGAAAGATTGTCACGAAGGTCGAGATCACGCAGTTGAACAGTGTCAACGTCCGCTTCGTTGTGACGAATATGAACGGACTCGCGAAGGACATCTACCAGAGGTTTTATTCGCAGCGCGGCAATGTTCCAGAACGTCCGATCAGTGAACTGAAGAATGGTCTGCAGATGGATCGGCTGAGTTCACCTCGTTTTCTTGCGAACGCCCACAAACTACTGACGCACATGTTGGCATATGCTCTGTATGTTCTGTTCCGGGAAGCGAATGAGGCAACGCCGGAACTGAATAAGATGGAAGTGAGTACGGCGCGAGTTCGCCTGTTCAAAGTGGGAGCAGTGGTGCAGGCGACTCATCGTCACATCTGGTT
>JALQWE010000870.1:1634-1865 GCA_023258825.1 Planctomycetaceae bacterium
GCGAGTCACTGGCCCGCTGCAACGCTGCTGACTCGCGCGGCGAAGGCTGTGAGTTCCTATGTGACGACGGCTCTTGAACGCTGGCAGAGTCAAAATCTGTTCGCGGATCTTCTGGGAACCGGGACCTGCAATCGCTCATGCATTACGTTCGCTCCACTGCCGCTCAAATAGCCGTCATGCAGGGAACACCCCGGAATCGGTTCGGCCGGTGCCGTGTCTGAAGGTCCGCGC
>JALQWE010000086.1 GCA_023258825.1 Planctomycetaceae bacterium
GTTGAAGGTATCATTTCCCGCAAGTCCACGCAGGATCACCTGATCTGCTGCCGAGAGACCACCTGGAAGGACCGGAGCATGCAGTACTGCGCCGGTATCCACACGAACTCCCGTCAATGTCCCCGGTGCCGATGCAGGTGGTGTGGTAGCGCCAACGTAGAAGGTATCATCCGCCGCGGTACCGTTTATGACCAGCACATCACCGTTTCCGGTTCCCGCGGTGATTGCACCCAGGATCCCACGAAATGTGATCGGGGCAAAAGCAAAGCCGGAGGCCCCCTGGGCCTGTCCATCCAGTGTTCCGGAATCGGCCGTTATTCCCGGGCTGTAGACAAACGTATCACTGCTGCCGGTTCCCAGCTGATTCAACTGGTCGCCATCCGCGGACTGGCCGGTAATCTGCAGATGCTCGGTCCCAAAGTACAACGTGGGGACGAACGTTGCCGTGGTTGAACTCAGTAGTCCGCTTCCAGCGCCGGTCGGCGTCACCTGGAAATTGTCAAAGCTGCCTGCAAGCCCCGTCAGCACGACGGTATCACTGCCCGTGGGGTCACCACCGTCCACGATAATGCTGGAAAGACCAGCCGGAATCACAGGATTGTTCAGACTGATGACGTCACTGCCGCCACGTCCATTGATCAGCAGCGTATTCTTACGGGAAAAGACCAGCACCTCCTGATTGTCGATGGCGACTGTCCCCGACCAGGATGTTACGGGGAGGATGAAGCCTCCGGAGCCACCACCGAGGCTGACCGGGTTGACGGACAACAGATCACCCAGAGTATACCCGGCGCCATCATTCACCAGTGTGGCCTGAACAACGGTGCCACCCAACACCGTGATGTCCGCACGAGCGCCAGACCCTGTTCCACCGGTCAGTGCCACATTCAGATAGACACCGTCATTCAGCCACGAACCTCCCGAAAGGATCGGTCCAATTGTTCCGACACCGTAGTCCGTGTAGTAACTGATGGAATTGTCGGCGTTGTCCGCGTTGATGATGACTGTTGCCGCTGTGGTGAAGTCAAATACCGGTTCCAGTTGCAGGAAGTCCACGACAGCAGGATTGGTGCCACCTATTGGCAGATGTTCAATACGACCGTTACCAGGCACAGGGCCCGGGGTGTAGATCACAGACCGAAATGGAATCTGCTCGCCCATCCCGTCAGTGAACGACAGCGTATCCGCGCCAGCGCCGCCATCGTAGGTCACGCGGCCACCTCGCCATTGCTGACTGGTCGTATACTCCAGAGTCAGTGCGTCATCACCAACTCCGCCATTGATCACCAACTGACTCATACCGGGCCCAAAGCCGTTCGTGGGTGCCATTTCCAGCAGGCCACTGCGAATGCGCATCGAATCGTGACCACCCAGCATGTCAAAGGTCACACTGGAGAATGGTCCCGTCTCACCTGATGGATCCGTAAAACTGCGCACACGGTAGAGGATTGTTCCAGTGGCTGAATCCCGCACAGTCACCATCGGTGTCGCACTGGTTCCTGCCGCTTCGAAGTCCACGTCGAACGAATCATTTCCGCTGACCTGTCGTCCCGGATCCGTGCCCAACAGGATTAGCGAATCCGTGTCACTGAGCCCGCCATCGTCGTCGATCAGTACCAGATCCGTATTATTCAGATACGAAATCGTGGCCACCATGCTGCCGTCCACGGCATTCGTCAGACGCACTTCACCATGATCCGGTCCTGAGGGATTCACGGAGATCTGTTCAGAAACGATTCCGCCGCCATACACATCCAGACCATGATTTGTCCCCACGGACGTGTGCACGATCAGCAGGTCAGTCGCGTCGCCGTCGATTCCGGCAGGCTCACCTTCGTTGAACAGCGTTTGCACACCCCAGCCCCGTGGCGCATTCTGGCCCGGTCCCCCGGCATTGTCAGCAAATGGCGTCACCTCCAGAGTGTCGATGTTCGCCAGTCCCGGCCCCAGTGGAAAATCCGGGGCATTCGGATCAGGGTTGTTCAGGTCCTGCCCAGTCAGATCAAATCCGTAGACATTCAGCTTCTGCACCGCCTCAATCAGAATCGGGCCGCTGCCGTTGATCGTCACCACCATCTCCTGAACACCGGCATCGGTCGATCCGTTCGAATCAATATCCAGACCAATCGCCCGGAACATGTCGGGCTGGTCCACGCCCGGTTGATTCTGATCGCCAATCAGGTTGAGAGTTCCGTTCCCCGGAAACAAACGCGTGCGTTCGATGGAAGAGCTGACAATTCCAAACGGATTGTTGTCTGCCAGTATCGAAACATTGGGCACCGACTGCTTATCACTCCACAGGCTGAAGGCGGACGGTGAAAATGCCGTCAGCTGGTCACCACCCGGAAATCCATCTGCAGAAATCGCACCAAGTACCGGCCGATTTCCGTTGACAGCGATATTGAATAGCCCATGCGGTCGAGCAGTGAAGTTATCCGCAACTCCGGAAATCCGGGCGGCGGTTTCATCACCCCCATTGATGATCAGTCCCGGACGCGACCACGAAGTCGTCCCGTTCACGAGTGTGGTTGGCACGACAGTCACCGGAACCAGCTGACCGTCCAGAATGTTGCGTGCTCTGACCTGGTTGAAACCCGATGGTTCCAGACCCATGTCCGCGTCAAAAGTCGTCGAACCATTCACGGCGATGGCCTCAAACGCATTCCCTGCACCAGCACCGGGAACAAGAACTCCAGGGCCAAGGCCAAGACTGAACACATCCAGACCAGCAGTGACTGCCACCGGATCAGTCAGTGACACTTCACTCAGTGCCTGCACAATCACTCGATTGCCTGTGGAACTTGTACCGCTGCCGTCCATCGTCAGGCCCGAGGAGGGAGAAATTCCACCGATCATCAGATCGGTTCCCGTGCCGCCTCCCGCGACTCCCGGCAGATTGCCGGACAATGTATCCGGCGGCAACGCGGCACCGGGCGAGGCGGTGTAGGGGTTTCCATTCAGAAACACAAAGGCAGACGTTCCGGCATTTGTCTGACCGGCGATTGTCGGTGTCAACGCGACGGTCAGATCATCGTCCACATTACGTCCGGAGATCGTCACGACGTCGTCAGCCGGGCCGACAGAGTTGTAACGCAGTGTTTCCATGGTACGAATACGCAGTGGCAACAGTCCTGTCGATTCCGGACCAAACACACCACCTCCGACAATGCCTGGCAGAAGATCAAGGTCTCCCTGAGTCTCCAGATAATCGTAAATCAGATTGCGGGCGAACCCGGAATTCTGATCATTGATGATCAGTCGATCACGATTCGCGGAATTCGCCAGCGGATTTCCATTGCCCTCGATCTGTACACTCACTGTCGGGTCTGCGACGGCCGTGGTTCCGATATGACTGACGATATTCAGTGTGAAGTTGTCGTTACCGCCTTCGCCTCGGAACAGGCTTGTTCCACCCAGTCCGTCACCCGAAAGAATGAACTGGTCATCTCCGTCGCCTGCGTTGACCGTGGTGACTCCTGCCGGCGTCGACTGAATAGTGAACGTGTCGGCAACCGATCCCCCGTTCAGGTCGACCGCAGCAGCCACATTCCAGGCCGCGTCAAGGACTGCCAGAGTCACAACATTGCTGAATCCGAGTGCCCCATTAACGCGTAGAAATGCCGTTGGATTTGTGAACTCGGTGAATTCAAAGGTTGACGCATCTATCGCGGAGGTGTTCGCCGTATTGCCATTCGGGGCGCCGCCAAAACCGTCGTCACTGATGATGACATCGGGATTGAGGATTGCCGGAAGATCGAAAATAATTCCCGACACACTGCCGACATTCAGCAGGACAGGTTCCAGCCCGGTGTAGGCAATTGAACTTCCATCCAGCAGCAGATTCCCGTCATTCGCATTGGTAAAGCTGGAACGAATTGTGGAGAACGCTCCTGCAAGCACCTGCAGCGTGTCAGATCCCGAACCCGCACCACCATTGTACTGTATCGGAAGTGTCACAAGTCCCCACGTGTTGTCGACGGTCAGCAGATCGCTGCCAGCCAGTCCATCCACCTGAATCGCACCCACTGTGGCCAGCGTAATCGGCACCTGGGCGACTCCCCCGACCGTTCCCGTCAACTGCAGAACTCCGGAGGCATTCGGTCCCAGACGCCACCGATCATCCCCGGTCGTGCCCTCCACTCTGAGATTATCAAAGCCGGTCAGACTGATGGTACTGTTGATTTCAAAATTACTGATCTCAATCGTCGTGGTTGCAAAGCTGACGACGCCACCATAGTCCGCGATCGGTGTGATCCCCGGAGGACTGGTGAAGTCCACACTGGCAGGTGCCGTCGCGCGAGGTGTCCAGACGGCACTGCCGGTCCCCATTGTGTTCACATACAACGAATCGGTGCCCACCATTCCGTCCAGAGTCACAGGAACACCAAGGTCGCCATTGATCTGAATCAGGTCATTGGAGTACCCGCCGTAGACCAGAATCGGCATGGTCAGTGGAATGCTGTAGGAATACGTATACGAAGCCCCTGCTGTGCCTGGTACCGGAATGGCAGTGGTGTAGCCGGCATCTGCATAGGCCGTGACCGTGATGTCAGCGTTCCCACCATTCCGCGTGAGGGTGATTACGTCATGGGCCCCGGTCCCGGAGACAAAGGAATATCCCGGCCTGGCACCAATGCCCGGATCGTTGACCATCTGATCATAGGGCGTCAGCGCTCCATTTCGAGCCTCAAGGTCGTCATAGCTGACCAGCGAGCCACCGGGAGAATTTCCATCACCGCGAATGACGGGATAACGCGAGAACGCCATGGAAGAGGTCGTGAAATTCGTGTTCAGGTACGACATCAGCTCAGATCGATGAAACAGGTCCGTTGCCGCATTTCCCGACGAATTTGTGAGTGAATGTCGCAGTCCGAAGTTATGGCCCGCTTCGTGAGCGATATTGTTCATCGTGTTGAAGTTGAATCCGAACGATGTGTCCGTGAAAACCACAGCCACGTCATCATGCAGATTCAGTCCGGAATTCAGGTCCGACGTGTCCAGCCCATTGACCGGTGACGTGCCTCCGCCGGATGGTCCATACACCACCTCATTCACACCGCCCGGATCAGCAATAAATCGTGCGGCAAACACATACGCATCCTTCATCGTTGCGTCGCCGCCACGCAGAGTGTTCACGACATCCGCCATGCTGCTGGCACCAGTCACCCAGCGCCCGTCAATCGTCATCTGCGGAGTGGTTGTCAGTTCCACGACATGAACGTCCAGAGGCTGATAAGCACGGATGACCGTGGCCAGCATCTGAGCCCGCTCTGCCGGGGTAAACGACTGCGCCACAATGTTCAGCGCTGTCCCCGGATTGAATCCACTGGCGTCCTCCAGTTGTGGCCCGAGGATCCGATTTCCCGGAGCCGGATCATTGGCCACATCCCTGAATGCCCCCTGAGTCGTTGCGAGTACACCTGCGGTGAAGTTGTCTCCGAAATCCACAAACAGATTGGCTGTCAGCAGAGCTCGAACTTCCAGATGCTCCGCCCGTCCAATAGTCCCCGGACTGCCACTGGCTCGACGACGAGACATTCTGTCCTGGTATGTTCGGCGAAATGGTGCACGAAGAGTTTCCAGCCAGTTTTTCAGCGACATCCCGAGAACTCCTGTTGGTATGACACGACAGAGACCGTCTGTAACAACGCTCTGAATGACGAAGCAGAAAGCACACCACGACCAGCGTTTGCTGAGCAGCGACCTCCACTTCTACACCTCCCTCAACAGGCTGACAAAGACATTTCCTGGACCACGTCACATTCACCGTGGATCTCCCAGTCTCACAAACCTGAACGCCCCCGCACTTTCCCGGATGCCCGCACGTGAGCATCCGCGCAATCGCAGCCGGCTGATCACGTCGATCCAGTGCTCCCTGGCAAGGCCAGTTGTCCGCACAGTTCACTCCGACGGAGCAATCGGCTGTCGGGACATTCCGCCGGGTAATCCCCCTGCCGCGGGCCCTCCGACTCAATGATTCTCTTGACCCTCTCGGGGTACTCCGACGATGCATGGTCTGACCGTTGTGCCGATGGATCGGTACATCAGAGTTCTTTCAGTGGATCTGTTTCACTCACACCACGGATCGTGACCATCACTGTCACAAAAACCGTGGCTACGCCATGGAGGGCACAATGACGTCTCGTAAATTTCTGCTGGCTTGTCTTGTGACGCTCAGTCTCCGACAGGCCTCCGCCCAGGACGGATTCATCTATCCGGCTGACTATGCGGAACCCATCGTCGAAGGTTCGTTTCGCACTGGCAACCTGAAAGCCACGAACGCTGGTCAGGAAATCATCTACGAAGAAGTGCGTCCCGCTCCGCAGGCCTACTGTCAGCCGGAAGTCTGCAAGCCCTGGTGGACCCACAGCAGTGGAATTTTTGCCGACTGGTTGTATCTCACCGCTCGGCAGCAGGATCTCGACTATGCGACGCCAGTGGATGGCACAACCAACACCGCTGTTCCCGTCGGCCAGACGGCTATGCTCAACCCGGGCTATGAATCCGGTTACCGCGTTGGCGGCGCTCTCGCGATCGATGATTGCTCCAGCATGGTTTTCGCCTGGACCAGCTTTCAGAGCAACGTGAATGACAGTGTCTCTCTCCCTGGCGGAAATCCTTTGCCCAACGCCTTTCTTAGATCAGAAGTTGTTCATCCCCACACCGTCAATGTGGCGACCGACAGCCTGACCGCCAGCGGGAATTACGGCATCGATTTTGAAACAGCAGATGCCGCTTTCTCCCGCACGCTCACCGGCACCGACGATTATCGACTCAACGGCATCGCGGGATTCCGCTATGGTGGACTCACTCAGGATCTGGCTGTCCATCAACAGATTCAGGGGGCCGTGGATGTCAACAGTAACATCGATTTCGAAGGTTACGGACCACGCTTCGGTCTCGATTTCGAACGGTGCAATTGTCATGGGTTGCTGTTCTACAACCGCGGTGCCCTCAGCCTGCTTGCCGGCCAGTTCGACTCCCAGTATCAACAGTCGTCTGTTTTCGCGGGCACTCAGGCCCTTGCTGGAATTCAGGAAGACCGCATTGTGCCTCAGCTGGATCTGGAATTCGGCACAGGGTACCTCAGTGAAAATGGCTGCTTCCGTGCCACCGTGGGTTACATGTTTGGCTACTGGGGAAATGCGGTGACGATGCCCGACTTTGTGAATGCCGTTCAGGCGGACGACCCGCGGGGTGTTGACGAGAGCCTTGTCTTCGACGGTCTTGCCGTTCGCGCAGAACTGCGGTTCTGATCCGTCATGACTGATCGGAGATTGCCTCTGCCAGGCACGCGGCGCACAGTCACTTCCCGGGACCTGCTGCCTGCCGACTTGTCGGCCAGGCAGCAGTGTCGCACACACTTCGGCACTGTCTGATGAAACGCTGGCGGTTACTTCACGGCTGCGGGGGACGTGGAGTTCCGCCAGCTGTTCAGATGCCTCTGCACAATCGGCAGCATCTGAGCATGCAGACTTCCGTTGGTCGCCAGAATGGTGGTTTTGTGCAGCGGAAGAGGCCCCCCATCACAATTTGTCACTCGTCCTCCGGCTTCCTCCACCAGCAACTGCCCTGCTGCATAATCCCACGGGGACAACTGGTATTCGAAATAGGCACCATACAGCCCTGTGGCGACATGGGCGAGGTCCAGTGAGGCCGTGCCGAAGCGACGAATGCCATGAATGTTCTGCCGAAAACAATCCCCGATGGCTGCAAGCGTCGCTTCCATCATCACACCGCGGTCATAGTAGAATCCGGTTCCCACCAGCACTTCGCTCATCTGCGTCTGAGGCCCAACGTGAATGGGCTTTCCGTTGTGCAGAGCACCATGACCACGTTGAGCTGTGTACAGATCGCCGCGCATGGGATTCCACACCACTCCCAACTGCGTTTGCCCGCGATACAGGTACGCAATAGACACTGCAAAATGCGGCAGCCGATGGGCGAAATTGGTTGTGCCGTCCAGCGGGTCCACAACCCACAAATGTTCCGCATCGATACGTCCTGAGTTCTCTTCCTCACCCAGAATCGCGTGCTGCGGAAACTCCGCATGAATCATCCGGGCAATCTCACGCTCAGCCGCAATGTCCGCATCGGTGACCAGATCGGAAATGCCCTTGGAACGAACTTCGGCCCCCTCGTGAAAGAATCGCTCCAGAATCGTTCCCGCTGCCTTTGCTGCCGCAACCGCCAGTTCAAATGTGTTCATGACTTTTGCTCTCAATTAAGAAGACTCATTCCGCTCCGAAACGGAGACACTCCTCAGCCCGCGATCACGATCTCACTCCCCTGCCCGGCCGGCGTGGTCACTCACCACAGCCCGCAGGAGAGTTCCTTCAGACTGGCGTCCAGAACCGCCTGCGGACAGGACCATACCAGAAAAAACAAACTGTCCCGGACAGCCCGTTCCGCCGGATGTCCGGACACATATCCCGCTCCCCGTGTTGCCGCCAGCCACGCCTGCGCCGCACGAATGACGAGGGAGTTTGCACGCTGTCGCAGTGTCTCAGGGCTCACCCGATCCTCCTGCGACGGTCCGGCCATTGCCAATGCCGCGGCCGCCAGAGACTGGGCCAGCACGTCTGCTTCCTGCTGCAATGGCTTCAGATACTGATTCAGTTCCGGTCTTCGCTTAGCCTCTTCCGCAAAACGGTCCAGCGTTCCCTGAGCTGTGCCGATGGCAATTGCCGAAGTGCTGAGCGACCCGGCGCCGCCACCGCCCGCCGCCATCACCCGTTCTACCGGTCCATGCAGCACATCGGAGGCCGGTACCCGAACATCATGCAGTTCCACTTCACCCGTGCAGGATGCACTGAGTCCCAGCATGGCGATCGCCGGTCTGACCACAACGGCCGGCGACTTCACGGGGACTGCGGCCAGCAATTGGCGGCCGTCCGACAGTGTGCCTCCTGTCACCATCAGATCCGCAGATCCCGCTCCCGTCGCCCACGGAACCACACCGTTCAGCAGGTAGTCCGTACCATCCAGCGTCGCCGTGACTGTCGGCACCTGCCAGTGTTGCCGTGATGTCGTCAGATGCGAAATACCGACGGTGGCCTGGATATGACCGGACGCAAGGTCAGGCAGTAGCCGTTTGGCAATGTGACGATTGGCCGACGATTCGATGCGCTGGCAGGCTGCATTGCGCTGGCTGAAAATGAAGGCAGTCAGCAGACTGGCCCGAGCCAGTTCCCGATAACGCCACAGCAGTGTCCCCGCTTCGATTCCGTCCCCGCCAAATTCCCGCGGGATGACCCAGCGTGCAGCACCCGCCTGCCACAGAATTCGCAGGTGTTCTGTCGGCCAGCCGTCGACTGCATCCGGATTGGCAAGCTCCCGCAGTCGAGCCGTCAGGGCGCTGAACTCTGATTCATCGGGGATGCAGGTCACGCGTGTCGCCGGATGGAGCCACCGGAAATGAAGGAGGCATCGACTGAATCCAATCGATGCCTCACGGAACAGACGATTGCGCGGGGAATCAGGAACGAGCCCCGGCGTACTTCATGGGCAACCAGGCACCATTCTGCTGGCTGCTGGCCACACACTGCTGAATGAAATACATCCCTTCGGCGCCGTCATACACGTTGGGATAAATCGTGTTGCGCTTTTCAAAGCTGCCACCGGTGGCCCGTGTCGCCATATCGTCGTATGCAAATCGATAGACGTTGGCGAATGCTTCAAAGAAGGCTTCCGGATGGCCCGACGGAAGTCGGCACGCCGCTTTGCCCATGCTGTTCATGAACGGCGCGTTGGGATCCCGGGTGTACATCTGATGCGGCGAACCATTGCGACGCACGATCATCACGTTGGGCTCTTCCTGACGCCACTGCAGCGCGCCTTTGGTTCCATCCACTTCGATGAACAGGTCATTCTCGCGACCGTGCGAGATCTGACTGGCGGTCACTGTTCCGATGGCCCCGTTCGCAAATCGGACCACTGCGTGACCGTAGTCATCCAACGCTCGGCCTTCTGCGAAGACTTTCAGATTGCAGGAAATCTCTGCCGGCAGCAGGCCTGTCATGTAGCGTCCCAGGTTGTACGCATGAGTCCCGATGTCGCCGAAGCAACCGGCAGCGCCGGAACGCTTGGGATCGGTTCGCCATGCCGCCTGCTTCTGATCCGATTCCTCCAGCCGCGTACGCAACCAGCCCTGAATGTAATTCGAACGGATCGCGTTGATCTCGCCCAGTTCACCACTGAGAATCATTTCCCGAGCCTGACGGACCAGCGGATAGCCGGTGTAGTTATGACTGACCGCGAAGACCACACCGCTCTTTTCGACGGCCTTCACCAACGCTTCGGCTTCGGCAAGATCGAAGGTCATGGGCTTATCACAGATCACATTGAATCCTGCCTCGACGGCAGCCTTGGCAATCTGGAAATGCGTGTGATTCGGGGTGGCCACACTGACAAAGTCAATTCTCTGATCCGCTGGCAGAGCCAGTTCCCGCTGCAGCAGTTCTTCAACAGAACCATAGGCACGCGATTCGGCAATG
>JALQWE010000871.1 GCA_023258825.1 Planctomycetaceae bacterium
CAGTTTTCGGGGGTCGGGGGGGCGGGGGGCGGGGGCCATCCAAAATGGGGCCCAAAATGTCGGGGGTCGGGGGCCATCCAAAATGGGGCCCAAAATGGGGCCATCCAAAATGGGGCCATCCATCTGTCTGGAGACACCGTTAGTCTCATTCCAGAAAGAATTTACCTAAACTGAAGTCAACAAAAACCGCCCAGTGGCGATCGGGCAATGGCGACACCCCGTCCCGCCCAAAAACGACGATTGGCGGCAACTGTCATGCAGCAGGTGTCCGTTGGACCGCGAGAATCCCCGAACGCACGTTTCGTCGGAGCGAAACGCCACTATCCACCGAGTACGCCCGTTGACGCAGCCCAGGCCCTACCTACCGGTCCGCCTGACGTTCGCGTCTCCCGCCTGCATGGCATCCGCGATCTCGTAGAACCTGGCGGAATTTCGACAACGAGGTATCGCGTACCAACCGCCATCCACCTGGGCCACGACGACACACGACCGATAGTCTGCTTTGTCGTAGTACCCCACTCCAGCCACCTCAACACGCACAAATCGCTCGCCAGAGTAGGTGCTCGCGGCTTCAAGGCTCAAGGCCCGGACTTTCGCATCGCCGGAATCAAATGGAAGACTGGAGATCACTCGTACCGGCTGCTCGCGGTCAATCACCCCCAGCTTGCCAGTTGCGTCCGGCCGCTCCTGAAGCTGAAACCAGGTCGATGTTTCCCCTTCGTGCCGGATTGGCGTCTCATGCAGTGACTCAGCAAACGTCCGCAGCACGTCCACTTCATTGTTGCAGGCCCCCAGGAGCAAATGTTTCACAAAGTCCTGAGGAGATGCCGTGGCAACACCCAGAAACATGGCCTGCGCTGCCATCTCAGGCGTTGATGCAGCTTCACGCCTGAATTCAAACGGCTTAAGCACTTGTTCCGTGTCCGTCATGGCCGACCGCCAGGCGTCCACCCAGACACACATCAGTCCTATGGAAGCGAGACTACAGACCCATGTCACAACGCGAGGGTACATGTCGGCTGAACTCCACCAAGCCACGCTTTCTCAATCCTGACTCCGCCCTGCAGGCCAGATGCCTCTTACAGCTTTATGCCACACTCCTGGCAGAAATTTGCAGACTCCGAATTCAACGCGGCACACGCACGACACTTGATCACAATCACCTTTTCAGGCTCACGCCCCAGATCAAGCCGCGCTTCATCCATCGCATCCCGCACCATGCCTCCCGCCATTCGACTGTAGGGCTCAAGCTCCTGACGGGCTCTTTCCGGATCAAGCAGCACACCGGAACCGGCCAGTCCTTTGGCACCGACACCACGAATGATTCCACCAATCATCATCAGGGCCATACCGCAGAATGCTCGAAGACCCTCTGATCGGGTGCGACCCACGAAGTCCGTGAAATCCCCGAATCGCATGATAAACGTCACAAACACCGAGCCGAACAGGAGCCCACCGAAGATTTGCAGGAGCAATCCCACGTAGTACGCCGCTTTGCGATCTTCAGAGATCTTCCGTGGCATGGCCGTCCTCACCCCTCTCCGTCAACGCACCCACAGGCCGTTCACACCAGAACTATTCAAACGAATGCAGCGCGAGCTTTCCTGAGGAACCAGCGAAGCAGCGTTCCCCAGAACCACCCTCAACATCCCCGGAACAATACGTTATCCGGGTCACAAGGCACCAGCGAAAAGGACTGGCAACTGCCCAGGAATCTGGCGCAGAACGTAAAAAAACCCCGGAACATCGCCGGGGTTTTCTAACGGAGAGGGGGGGATTCGAACCCCCGGTACGGTTTCCCGCACACAGCATTTCCAGTGCTGCACAATCGGCCACTCTGCCCCCTCTCCTGAGTTCAA
>JALQWE010000872.1 GCA_023258825.1 Planctomycetaceae bacterium
CATCGGCCTGTAACTGAATGTTCAACTGGCGGGCAGCCTGCTGCAGTCCGTCAAGTTCTGCGGCGGACAACTGTCGTCCCAGCACAGCGCGGGGCAGTCGATCGGCTCGAACTGAAAAATCTGAACTGCTGCTGCAGAGATCCCGCGCCAGATGCTCGGCCGCCGAAATGACCAGCGGACTGTTCATCAGAAACAGTGCCTGTGAAGCCACCGTCGATGCGCCTCGATCACCATTGGGCACAGTGCCGTCCGTGCAGTCGAACAGCGACATGGCATCATACAGATTGTTGCGGATGACCGGCAGATAGACGGACCGTCTGAGAGAATCGTAGGAGGTCAGATCCTTCGATGTATGGTCGAACAGGAATTCCCGATTCTTCACGTGCAGCATGGATTCTCCGATGCTGCGATCCAGCCTGCCGCAAACAGCAAGTATCGAGTCACGAACAGATTCGGCCTCCAACCGCTGCACGGACCACCGCCATTGCAGGTGATTGTCAGGATCCGTCTGTTCGGCCGGATTGCTGCGGTCGGCGGACGCCTGCCAGGTCTGTGACAGCAGAATGCGACGGTGCAGGGCTTTCAGTGACCAGCCACTGCTGACGAAGTCCGCTGCCAGCCATTCCAGCAGTGGCGGATTTACGGGTGGTTCGGACTGGTGTCCGAAGTTGTCAGCGGTGGCGACAATGCCTCGGCCAAAATGCCAGCGCCACACCCGATTCACAATGACTCGCGGCGTCAGTGGATTGCGTGTACTGGTCAGCCACTCGGCGAACTCGAGACGACCGCTGTGTCCGTCAGAGATTCGGAAGGAGCTGTCGGCATCGAGGACTACCGGGATTGTGCGAGGGACGAGGCGTCCAGGAGCGAGGTGATTGCCGCGTGACAGAATGCGTGCATTGGCAATTTCGGCTTCCGTCACTCCCATAGCCGTGGGCAGTTCCGGGACGGCCGCTTCAAGTTCCCTGAGGGATGCCCTGAGCGCGGCGAGCTGCTGCTGGATTTCTGCGGGCAGTTGATTCTCGGGGACAGGCTGACCAGCGGCAGTGGTGCTGCCGGCCGCTGATGATTGCTGCAGCAGGCCATCCAGTTTGCCGTGCACGTGCACAGATTTCATGGCGACTTCTTCCCCGTCGCAGGTGAGGGTGCAGTTTTCTTGTTCTTCGTACATGGTTAGGCCTTGATTTCTTGAATGGTTTTCATGACTGCTTTAACGAGCGCGCGGATTTGCTCAGGGCTCATGTCGGCTTCTTCGGGGCTAATTTGCAACTCAATGCCAGGGGCTACGTGCACGTGGCTTTTGACTTGGATGTCGCCAGGCTTTCTGGCTTTTTTGGGAAGGGGCAGTTCTTCTTCGTTTTGGATTTCTGCAATTCGTTCTAAGGAAATGCCAGCGTCTGAAAGTTGTTTGACCTTTAAAAGCTGGTCTAGGTGAGCGGCCAGGTAATGCGCCGCTCTGGTCTCGCCAATGGGCCGGTCAACCAGGCCCATTTGCATGTAATACCGCACCGTGCGCTTGGGCAAATCGGTGAGGGTGCAGAGTTCATCAAGACTGAAAGTTTTGGACATGCTTTTATATTAACACCAAAACTGTAAATATCAACTGTAACAATAAATTTAATTGGGGTCAGATGAACATTAATTTAGTCAATGAATGGGATAAGTTGGGAAGGGGGGCTTCCTCATACTGGAGTACCAGAAATCGTTCAGCCCCCCTCAGGCTAAGCCCTCACTGATTGACCAAATTAATGTTGATCTGACCCCAATTAAATTCACTCCCACTCACCCAGTGGTTCCATTTCGGTTTTGTGTTGGGGACAGAGAGGCGGGCCGAAGGCCAGGAACTTTTTGTACATCG
>JALQWE010000873.1 GCA_023258825.1 Planctomycetaceae bacterium
AGACCGTGAAATTCAGTCGCGACATGGCTGACAGCAATTCAAGAACGACCGGGACTTCGTACAATGCGGCTGGGTGAATCTGAACCTGCCCCTTGCCCTTCAGGTTGCGGGCCGTGTTGCCATCTCCGGTCACAAAAATCCATGAATTGACGACTCCCTGCAGACTGGATTGCTCCGGGGCATGCTGCCGGGCGTAGTCTTCGAGGAGGGCATTTTTCAGCTCTGCAAAAAAACGATAGCTGCTGCCTGCGGTCAGGTCGACAAGACCATCCATTTCCAGCACACCTCCGAAGGCCTGCGCCTGGATGCGCTGGGTGGTGGGAATTTCAGCTGGTTTGACTCGGCCAAGGATCACATCGCGATTTCCCAGCACCAGCTCGTCATCCGTCATCAGCCACGGGCCCCGGATGCCTCCGATATTCATTCCCAGCACTTCCGTGCGATCCAGCCGCAGGTCGCCTTCGTTAATCAGCTGCTGACCGTCCCATGACCCATTGGCTTTGACCAGGCCGGAAATTCCGCTCAGGTCAAGTCCGGCAGAAATGCGGCAGTCCTTCAGGCGGCAGTTCATGCGCCAGGCGGCTGTGGGGGCCACAGAATTGTCGGCCATTCCGCGGAAATCCATCTCTGAAGATTCCAGGGAAATGGTGCCTTCGGGCGCGAGTCGAGAGAGAGTTTCGCGCCAACTGCCGGGGAGAGCCGCGCGGAGTTGATCGTCAGGACGCAGGTCGATGGCGTTGACGTTGTTCAGGTGCACCTGCCATTCACCGTCCGCTCCAACCTCAGCCCAGCCACCTGCTGTGATGGGAGACCCTTCGTGTTCTGCGCGCAGCGAGTGGATTTCGCAGTGCTGGCGGCCGGCTGCCCGCGGATCATTCGGATCAAAACTCAGGGTCGCCGTCTGGATTTTCATGCGATAGGGAAATGGTCGCGGATAGATGACCGCGTCATAGACCTGAACATCCTGCAGCCGCACGATCGGTTTGTGCCCGGGCAGTGCTGTCCATGAGATTGCCGTCGTCAGGTTCACGCGTCCTTCCGGATTGACAACCGTCCAGATGGAGCGTGACGCGGGGTTGAGCGAGTTGAACAGGTCCGCGTCCAGCGCCGCGCCGCGGGCAGTCACGGTCAGATCCAGTACCCCGGGGGCCGGCAGACCACGGAACTTACCACTTCCGGTGATTTCTCCGTTACCATGCCAGCCCTGCAGATTGGTGAAAGTCCAGGTTTTCTGCTTTGACTGGAATTCAATTTCCCCACTGAGTTTTTCAATGTCGTAAGGAAAGCCTCGAAATCGCAGGCGGCTGTCACGCACGTTGCCCTTCAACACAATATCGGTGGGCTGATCCAGTCCGGGGGCTCGATAGCAGGCCAGATCCGCCCGCGCAAACCCCGTCAAATTCAGCGACTCGATTACCTTGCGGCCCTGTTCGTCCAGCGCGTCGCGAAATCTTGTATCAAGCGGCAGGTTGTCGGTCTGAACATCGAAACGGAGTTCCATCTCAGCACCCGGATTACGAAGCCAGCCGACGGCAGTGACAGGTTCCGTGCCCACTTGACCTGTGGCGTTCACGTCAAAAACAACATCCGCCATGGAGGTTGCCGTGCTGTCCAGAGGACGCTGTTTCAGCTCCGCGGTTATTGCCGTCACAGTCTGTCGAAAACGATGAAACTGCATACTGCCATCACGCGAAGCACCAGTGACGGATGTTGGCAGCCATTTACCGGACGGGTATCGGCGGAGCGTGGCGTCGCCGGTGATCCGTCCACCCGGCTGAAAGTGATCCAGAAAACGCTGCGTCTTTGGTGGCAGCAGTGGTTTAAGCTGCATCGTCATCGGAAAATTTTCGATGTGGAC
>JALQWE010000874.1:0-232 GCA_023258825.1 Planctomycetaceae bacterium
AGCTCCTCATCCAGGATCTCATGTGCCAGCAGGTGATCTGCAATCGCACTGATCGCGGACCAGTGAAAGTCGTCCCGAAACGCTTCGTACAACTCAATCGTCGTCCGCTCCAGGCGTGCCAGTCGACGTTGCACGTCCGCAATCGCCTGCAGCGCGGCAAACGCCTCGTTCCAGTCCTGACGCCACTCCGCCACAGTTCCCGGATGGAAGGGCTTCCCGGAATACACCATCT
>JALQWE010000874.1:242-1858 GCA_023258825.1 Planctomycetaceae bacterium
AAACTCAGTCTGCGAAAACTTACGACGGTTCCATAGAATTGTTGTGTCGCCAAATCGCCGCGGGCCGTCGTCATCGTCCGGGGCAATCGAAACGGACTGCACACGAGCCCCCACGTACAACGCGGCCCACGCATGGCCTGCCTCGTGATAGGCCGTCAACTCCTCCACGGAATCGCTCATGCCCACACCGCTCGCCGCAAGCAGCTCATTCCGGTCGGCTTTCCGACTTCTCACCCGTTGCCGGCTGCTTCTCGGCAGTCGTCTCAGGAGCCGCGTCGGAAGTTTCCTTCGCGCTGCTGGACTTGCTGCGACCCTTTTTGCGAATCACTTCCGGCAACTTTTCACCTTCCGGAACGAACTTCATCGACACCGAATTCACGCAGTGTCGGGTATTCTTCGCAGTGAAGGCTTCGCCGTGGAACACGTGCCCCAGATGGCCCCCGCAGTTCTTGCAGGTGATCTCAATCCGGAACCCGTCGGCATCCCGCGTCTGCCGCACCGCCCCCTCAATTTCGTCATCGAAACTGGGCCAGCCGCAATGGCTGGCAAATTTGTCTTTCGCGTTGTACAGCGGAGCGTTGCAGCGGCGGCAGATGTAGGTCCCGGGATCCTTCAGATCCGTGTACTCGCCCGTGAACGCCCGCTCGGTGCCCTTCCGCAGAATCACCCACGATTCAAATTCTGTCAGGTCGTTGTACTCGACTTTTCCCGACGCTTCGGACATGGTCTTTTCCTTCGCAGCTTTGCTCTTCGTTTTTGTTGCCGGTTTTTTCTCAGCGGCGTCCTGAGACGGCGCAGTGGGTTCATCCGGCAGAACATTGGCCGCTGCAACGGGCAGCAAGGGGTCGACGGCTTCGGAACATCCAGCTGCCAACAGTCCGGCAGTCAGCAGAACAATCGGGAATCTGGACATCTGCGTTACTCCTTGAAGCTCACAGGAATCAGATCAACAGTCAACGAAATCTGGTGCAGCAGAAAATGTCTGTAGCGTTATAGGCAGGTGCCATCAGGAAGACAAAGGCCGCACCGGCGGGAACAGTTTTCACTCGTTGGTTTTCAGTTTTCAGTTTTCGGTGTCTGGTGTTCGGTGGCCACCGCTCCGAAAACAGTCAGGGCACGTTGTTCACACGTGCCCTGATTTTCTGAACGTCCTACCAATCATTAAACAGATTGGTGGGATCAGTGCTTCAGCGGAGTCAGCAGGACAGAAGCCATCTTGCCGCTTTCCATGCGCGGTGCCTGTTCGACGCCCGCCACATCCTCCAGCATCTTCACAATCTCGTGCAGCATCTCCATGCCACGCTCATGGTGCGCGTTTTCACGCCCCTTGAACATGACGTTGATCTTCACTTTGTCGCGACGTGAAAGAAAGTCACGAGCCTGACGGACCTTCACTTCGATATCGTGCTGACCGGTCTTCGCTCGCAGTCGCAGCTGCTTCAGCTGTGTCTTGTGCTGACGCGGACCACCAGACTTCTTCTGACGTTCGTACAGAACCTTACCGTAGTTCATGATACGACACACAGGAGGCCGCGCTTCGGGACTGACCTCGACCAGGTCCAGACCTTCATCCTGAGCCATACGCAGCGCGATTGCAGTATCCATTTCCCCCAGCA
>JALQWE010000875.1 GCA_023258825.1 Planctomycetaceae bacterium
GTTGAGCTGCCGGCCACACCAATCCGGAAGCCACTGTCATTCAGCGCCCGCCGCTGCTCCGGAGTCATCAGGCCACTCTCATCCAACTCTTCCCACACAAGCTTGCGGACCTTCGGATCGCCTACTGGCCGACTGGCGATCGTCGCATCCAGACGAACCATGGACAAAGTCGGTACATTGGTGTCCCCTCGCGCGTCTGTGGGTTCGCCACCAGGAAACAATGAGTTCAACATCGAATCCTCTGTTCCCACGGAACGGAACAGATTGCAGCCGGACGCTGACATCAGCAGCGCCGCAATCGCACTCCGTCGGGAACACACCATGGACAACCTTCCCCAAAAACTATTCGTTCAGGCTCAAGCCGGCTGACTGTTTTCCGGTTCGATTCACATCCCATTGCAAGCTATGACTATATCCACACCACAACCGCCACCTCGGCGCGGTCGTCCGCGACACAAACTAGGCGGGACGTGATTTCCGAGTCAACTGCAGGATTGGAGGGACGTAACAAACAGGGAAAGACAGGAAGGACGGGAGGTTCACCACCTCAGTGAGGGACACCTGTTCGGCAGTTTTCGCAACTTCGGGTTCTCACGCCACCCACTTCAAGCCCTCTCAGCCCATCCTTCTTCCACCTGTGACCGGCGTTTTCGAATCCCCGGTCTCTGTACTATCATCCCGAGGCTGTGTTCATAAACAGAGTTCCAGTGCTTCAGACAGATTCCCTGCGTCCCCGGTCCCGGAGTCATCATGCCCGTCCCTGCTTTCCGCGTCGGTGAAGGCCACGATACCCACCGCACCATTTCCGGACGACCACTGGTTCTTGGTGGTGTGCTGATCAGCAACGCTCCCTTTGGCCTTGACGGGCACAGTGATGCGGACGTGCTGCTACATGCCATCATCGACGCACTGCTGGGGGCAACCGGCCGTGGTGACATCGGCGAGTGGTTTCCGAATACCAGTCCCACATGGAAGGGTGCAGATTCCACGATGCTTCTGAAAGCCGTCGTCGACACGCTCTACGCCGAACACTGGTCCCTGATCAACCTCGACTGCACGATTCACGCCGAGCAGCCTCGAATGGGTTCCTGGAAACCACAGATCCGTCAGCGGCTTGCCGAACTTCTGTCTGTCTCAATCGAACAGATCAACGTCAAAGCCAAGTCCGGTGAAAAAGTAGGCCCCGTCGGACGCGGTGAATCCCTCTCAGCCGATGCCGTGGTCCTGATGTCCCGCCAGATTCCACCAAAGCCTTAACAAGCCAGCAGGCACGACCAACTCGCTGCCTGCTACGCATTCGCCACACCTCGCCCGGCTTCGGGCCCCATGGAATCCGCTGAATGTCTCTGAAAATCCCGGATGGAAACCTGCTTCCCTCACAGAATCGTTACCTCGGAATCGATCCCGGACTGAATCGAACGGGCTACGCGCTGCTGGAACGCACTTCACGCGGCCCGGTTCTGCGGGAAGGCGGAGTCATCCAGTCCACCAAAGGGCATTCGCTGCATCATCGCATCCTCGAAATCGGAACCGGCCTGCGCGAGTTGCTTGTCGAACTCAAGCCCGAGGCCGTGGCCATCGAACAGGTGTTCTCTCACGTTCGTAACGTCCAGTCTTCGCTGCTGCTGGCTCAGGCACGTGGCGCCATTCTGATGACCATTGCCGAAGCTGCCATTCCCCTGATTCAGTATTCACCCACACAAATCAAGCGACTACTGACTGGCAGCGGACGTGCCCCCAAGGAACAAATGCAGCACGCAATCCAGAGGGAACTGCGACTCTCGGCACTACCCGAGCCTCATGACGTCGCCGACGCCTCGGCCGTAGCGCTGTGCCTGTATCACTCTGTCCGCTTC
>JALQWE010000876.1 GCA_023258825.1 Planctomycetaceae bacterium
GTGTTTGAGCGACTGCAGATTTCAGCGGAGTTGTGGGTGGAATGCGTCACGCATTTTCATAAATGGTTCCGTTCCAGTGTCGGCCGCCCGAAAGCGATGACCACGAACGCTGAAACGAAGGGCCACAACAGAGCCATCAGCATCAACGCCTCACGCAAAGTCTTCGCGTGACGTGCAGAAGCTGGCGTAGAGCTCTGTTGCGCAAAACCAGACTGCAGAGTCATTTACGGCACACTCTGATAGATGGATGGCCCCGAATACGCCCAGCCCCAAATACGCCCACGTGCGAAGATTTTCCTGCGGTTCAGGCGGAACGGCGATCTGAATTCCAGACGGCCATCAGTGCCACGGCTGTCAACAGGTGCCAGAAGGCATGCCCCTGCAGTGGCGTTTGAGCATTACTGAATCGTCGCTGCACATCCAACTCACGGCACGCGACGGCCAAGAACAGCGCGATCACGGCCGTCAGCAGACTCACCGTCCGCCTGCGTGTGGCATCACGCAACAGGTCCCGCAGTGCGAATACTGCCACGAACAGAATCAACAGAGGCAGGATGACACCAGAGGAAAGTGACCACTTGTAGTGATACAGCAGCAAAGTCGTCGCAAACACCAGTCCGGAAAGCATCGGCCATGTCGCCACGCCGCTCTGCCCGGCAAAACCAATTCGTGGGAACCGCCGCCAGATCGCTTCTCCAATCAGCACCAGCAACGGTGTATACATTGCCGTCACATCCAGTTGTTGCCCCCAACGGCTCAACGATGCGTGAAATACTCCGCTGCCAACAGCCAGAAAGCAACAGGCCATCCCATACAACACACTCCACATCGTCTGCGTCGGACCACCAGACCATCGGACATCGTGCAGCGCAAATCCCACGACATAAAAGCCCACCACGGCGTAGGCCAGATTCGACCACGTGTTGGACCTTGTTCGGAACAGGTTGTCCGCATCGATCTGCTCAGAATAGGCGGGCTGGCGAAGTTCCCGCGCCGCGTCCAGATCTCGCCAGAAGTTCTTTCCTCGCTGTGATCGTTCCAGAACCGCCAGGCTGAGTCCACTGCACAGGGTCAGCAGGAACACAATAAGGTGGACTTTCCAAACGAGTTTCATCCCTGGCCGCTCATGTTGCGCTGATTCCAGCATGCACGAATCCTGGTCTTGTCTGCAAAAAAACTCGCACCTGTTTGATCAGGCAGATCTCGGGGCCATGTTTCGTCTAATTAAAACGTGATTTGACAAGCCGCAACAGTTACGACAGGGTACGATTTCCAAAAACCCACCGGACCGCTGGAACCAGGGAGAAGCCTCGCGATTGCGGCTCAGGTCGAACTTCTCTCTCCCGAATTTCGTCCTTCCCGATCGGGCGCAGAGGCTTGCCTCAGTTGGCATCGCCGTGTTGCAGGCGACCTTCGATCAGCACGTCTGACCCACAGGTCCGTTGAACGATCGCGGAAAGCGATAAGTCCCCGGGAATCTGCGGCAGCCCCAGACCGCCAATCGGTGATAACGCGGCATCTCCCCCGACGATTTTCGGAGCCACAAACACATGCACTTCATCGATCAGCCCCTGATCGAAAAAAGCTCCCATCAGCCGCGGACCGGATTCCAGCAGCACATGAGTCATCCGCCGTCGCCCCAGCTCCCGCAACACCTGATCTATCTGCACACAGTTCACTCCATCGGTGCGCAGCACCTCGACGCCAACACCCTCAAGGAACGCCTGCGTTTCAGTTGCACAGCACTGGGCGACGCAAACCAGAACAGGGGCGTCGGTCAGCGTCCGCAGCAATTGACTCTGCGGATGCAGAGCCGTCCCGCGAGAATCAATCAGCACCCGCAGCGGAACTCTG
>JALQWE010000877.1 GCA_023258825.1 Planctomycetaceae bacterium
ATTCGGATGATTCTGAGGCTCATCTTCGATGACTTCAACGTCCTCAATCACTTCCACGTCTTCAATGAATTCCAGCTCGCTGAATAACTCGTTACCGTCATCTCCGAGATCCACCAGCACTTCAACTTCATCGAACGGAACCTCGGCCGCCGCCCGAATCGTGGTTCCCGCATCCTCGTCCTCAATCACTTCGACGACGTCGAATACTTCGTCATCAATCGGGGCGGGCGATCCCGGGGCCTGTCGGATGGTGCTGTCACTGGCGGAGATTGACACCGGCGGAAGTGGGCGATCACTGACAATCGCGGTCAGATCACGTGACGAACCTGAAGGCTGCAATACCTGCACCGATTGCTGAGGAGCGACCAGATTTGATTGTTGCTTGCCGGGTACAACGGTCACGTTATCGAGGAACAGGTAACGGATGTCTCCGATGGAGACTTCCACACCGTTCTGCAGTTTCTGCTCACGAGCAATCCTCTGCGATCCAACCCAGACACCGTTCATGCTGCCCAGATCGCGGAGGTAATAGTCACTGTCGACCTGTACGATGGCGCAGTGAATCCGGGAGATTCTGGAACTGAAGTCCAGAACGACATCGCACTCCGCACTTCGTCCGATCAGCACGACGGCGCGATCGATGGCGATCTGCCGACCAGCGCCCAGTGGATGTAGTAGTGCAGCCATGCTGGAGATCCGGGAATATCAGAAAAAGAACCTGATGGCAGCGTGCTGAGGCCGCAGCACAGTGTTCAGAGAACCGGGCCAGATTCGTGTTACCGTCCGCAGAATCCTGCGATGAGCAACGCGACTGCCCCGGGCATGTGTCCTGGTGATCAATATCCGAGGTCGTGATTATCCGCAGTGCCAAAGCCTGTGTCGAGAAAAAACGCGGGGTGTTCCTCAGGATTGGCTCAGACTCAACAGGTCGTTCGCTCACTTCGATTTCGTGACTGTGGAGCATCCAGATTCACGGATTCACTGCGGAACAAGACGTGGTCAAAAAGACTACGTCCCCGCAGAGCCATCTTTGCCAGGATCAGAGTGTTCTGTGGAACGGGTGGGCTGCGTGCTTCCTGCGACTGCCATACACGTCTGCACAGGCGTCTGTTTCCTCGGATGAGCGACTATGCCGCGTCGGCTCATCCAGCAACTCGTGTTGATGCTATCGTCTGCCGGAAAGAAGATTTGCAGCTGTCCGGCTGAAGACGGGAAATGGTTCTGTGGTCACCAGGTTTCCTTCCCCCGCGACTGCATTCCCGACCGTGGAACTCTGCTGGTACCAGCACAGGCTTCAGCCAGCACGGACATCCCGTTGATCAGTTGGCCGTTTCGGAACGCACGTCCAGTTGATCTCGCTGATTGAATAGAGCTCTCAGGCGTTCGCGTGAGTAGATTCGAATGACATTTTTCTTGTACCGCAGTCGTCCCTGCTCATCGTAATCCAGGTTTTCGGCAATTTTAGGAGTTGCCATGTCGGCATACAGGGCGGCGAAGGTTTCGGGGTCGACACCGCGGCCTTCTTCCAGATCCTGTTCTGCGTTGACCCCACCAACGGAAACGCCAAAGAAATTCACGCCCGTGGTGACGGAAGTGCTCTGCCCTCCGGCGGAGAGCAGACTGTTCAGTTCTCGAACCGACTTGTTGACCAACCGATAAGCGCGGAGCACATCTGTGCCGAACTTCTGATCGTCACCTTCCTGAGCCTGAAGCAGCGTCGGAACCTGAGTGGTCAGCACGCCAGTTGTGTAGCCTGAGAGCAGCAGCAGGGCTCCGGCGGCAAGGGTTCTAATTCGTATCATGGTTCCGGTTCCGAAAATGTTTCGGCATGAGCCTCACAGCGAACAAGGTGCC
>JALQWE010000878.1 GCA_023258825.1 Planctomycetaceae bacterium
GTGATGCTGGGGGACTGACACCGGTTGGCTGAGACGCTGCGACTTAAACGGTGCGAGTGAGACCAGGCAACGGAGATGGGGATTAGTCCTCTGCGCGGCTGCCATCGCCGCACATTTTCACGATTCTGGGATCGAAGCGTGCGATGGGATGCACGAGGTCAGCCTGTTCGGCCATGACGTTTTCGATGTTTTTGTACACGCCGGGAACTTCATCCGCTCCGGCGGAGAGGACATGAATTCCGCGGGAAGCGAGTAGTTTTCGGGTTGCGGGGAAACTGAATTGCTGTTGCGCCCGGGTACGTGACATGACGCGCCCGGCACCATGTGCGGCGGAGTGCAGGCTTTGGGGGTTTCCCAGGCCGCGTACGATGAATGCGGGATCGGCCATGGAGCCCGGGATGACACCGAGGACACCTTTGCCAGCGGGTGTGGCTCCTTTTCGATGCACGTAGACCTGCTTACCCTGATGGGTTTCCTGCCACGCGAAGTTGTGGTGATTTTCAACCCCTGCGAGGATGTCTGCACCGAGATGTCGGGTCACCAGCCGATGGATGACGGCATGATTTGCAGCCGCATAGTGGCCCATGAGATTCATTGCGGCCCAGTACTCCTGGCCTGCTGCGGAGGACATCTCGAGCCACGCCAGTTTGTCGAGGTGCTGAAAGCGTTTGGGAAGTTTTTGTCGGGCGATGTTGGAATAGGTGGAGCAAACGGCCGCTCCCGGACCGCGACTACCGCTGTGGCTCATAAGGGCCACGTACTGCCCCGGAGGCAGGTCAAATCCGGGATCAGATTCGGTGACAGTGAGCACGCCGAATTCCACGAAATGATTTCCGGAGCCGGACGTGCCCAGTTGCCTGCGGGCTCGATCGTGATGTTCGCGAGTGATGCGGGTGATCGACCAGTCCTTGTCCAGCACAGGGTGATCCTGAGGTTTTTCATGAGTGCAGCCGACACCGAATCTGGTTCTGGATTCGAGTGCCATGCGGTAGTCATCGAATCGCCGCTCGAGCGAGTCGACAGGCAGGTCCAGCACGGAAAGCTTCATACGGCAGGCGATATCCACACCGACGGCCCAGGGGACGATGACATCTTCTGTTGCCAGAACTCCGCCGATGGGAAGTCCGTATCCGACGTGCGCATCCGGCATGAGCGCGGCGGCGACGGCGTGCGGCAACTGGCAGGCGTTGTGCATCTGCTGAATGGCACTGGGGTCAATCTGTTGTCCCCAGATTGGGCAGGACAGTTCGGACTTTGAGCGCGTCGGAGTTGTTTCTGCCTCGAGGAGTTCGCGGGCCAGGTCATTCAGGATGGGGTCACCGAGGAACAGGCGGGGATTTTCGACGACCGTGCGGAGCCTGGACTGAATGGCTTTGCGATCAAATTCGGGTTGTCGGCAGAGTTCCTGAACCGCGCGAATAGCGGGCTTCACGGCGAAAGCGGGGATCCCCAGTTTTTCGAGTTGACGTGCATTCATGGGGAGGAGTTCTGACGAGGTGGTCGGTTGCCTGTGGATTTTGAAATAGCCCGGGTGGAAGACATCCGGCCTGGAACTCATGAGGACACGCGTTCTGCGGCAGAGGTTCGGTCGGGGGCGGGGATGGGATGGTGAAGCGGCGGTGCGTGAAGAGCGTTTTGGTCAACACAGAGTGCACAGAGTTTGACAGAGAAGGCGTGAGAATTCAGTTCCAGGTTGTTTGATTATGGATGATTGTCAGGACGGCTGCTGGTGTCAGTTGGCAGCAGGTGTTTTCTGCGGGTTTTTTTTGCGTGGTTCCTGTTCGGGATCGGACGAGAATGGTGGCAGGTCGAAGGCCGGGGGTGTGGTGATTACGCGTGGGTCGCCGGTT
>JALQWE010000879.1 GCA_023258825.1 Planctomycetaceae bacterium
ATTTGAAGGCAGAGCGACTGAAAAAAGGTCTCGCCACTGCGGGCATCCACGCCTTCGGCCATCGCCCGCAGGGCTTCCTCCATTTTTTTCTCCACCGTGATGTCCGAGGCAAGGCTGAGTATCGACTGCAGCTCTCCCTCGTCATTCAGCAAGGCGGAATTGTGCCATTCACAGACAATCACCCGGCCATCACTGGTGAAATTACGGTTGATGCAGGTGTTGCGGGATTCTGACCGGTCCAGCAGCCGGCCCAGCGTTGCCCTCACCCGTGGCAGATCTTCAGGATGAACGAAGTTCCAGTCACGGTGATCATTCCCCATGACCTCGGCCTCGCTCCAGCCAAAGATTTTCTCCGCCTGAGGCGACCAGCGGCAGATGCGGCTGTCGGTATCGCACTCCACCAGAGCGAGCGAAGTGTTTTCCAGATGATACAGCAGCGTTGCATGCGCCTGCTGCTGAAGCGCCTCCTCCTGCTCACGTCGCGTGGTGAAATCCCGCAGGTTGCCGATAATCGCCACGGGCTTGCCTTCACTGTCTCGGACAACGGACCGGTTGTCACTGATCCAGCGATAAGCCTCATTCTTGTGCTTGAACCGATATTCCAGAACGGGCTGAAAATCCCCGTTCAGATCACGAGACATCAGTTTTTCCAGCCGTTCGCGTTTCGACTGATAATCCTCGGGATGAATCCGCGAAAACATGAACCGCAGGCCTCCTGCGATGCATTCTTCAATGCTGAAACCCAGCACCTGCTCCACCGCTGGACTGATGTAATCATAGGTCAGCGAGGGCAGGCTGAGGCAGTACACCGGGTCCTTGGAGTTGCCGAGCACGGTCCGGAAACGTTCTTCGCTTCTCCTCAGTTCGCTCTCGGCATGCTTTCGCTTGGAAATATCACGCGCGGTGACGACCAGCCTGTCATTCCCGAGGATCTCGGCCTTGCGCATGCTCACCTCCACCCAGAACACACGTCCAGATCGTGCACGGGCCTGCCATTCAAACATCTGCGGGCCTTCCTCCATCGCTTTGCGCATCCAGTACTGCGACTCCTCCAGGCTGTAAGGCGGAGTGTTCACGCTAAGCACCGCCATGGAGAGTCCGCGTATTTCACCTGCATCACAGCCATACATTTCACAGGCACGCTGGTTGACTTCCAGAATGTCACCCGTGACGACGTCGTGGATGAAAACCGCGTCGTTGAGGCAGTCAAAAACGCTGCGAAACCAGTCTCCCCGCGCCTCAACGTCCGGGTCTTCGGTGGCGGTGGCCGTCGTCATTGTGGGGATGATCATGCAGCGGTGGGTTCAATCATTCACAGGGCTTTTTCCAGTGTCAATCCCCCGGTTGCATGGGGCTTGGTGACCTCGGTGCGGCAAATGTCAGTGATCGTTTCTGCCAGGGTCTTCAGCCCCTGCTCCTTCGAGACGTAGCCATGCACATCGCCACGGCTTAAAACCGGCAGCATGTCGGCGCTGGAATGGCTGCTTAGCACAATGACTTTGATTCCCTGCCGGATGAAATCCCCACATTGCTCCACCAGATCGATGGCAGACCCGTCCGGCAGTGTCATGTCAACGACCATCAAGTCAACAGGGTGCGAATGCAGCACCGGGAGCGCGGCGGCCACGCAGTCCGCCTCCAGCAGTTCATACTCGGGCAGGTATCTGCCCAACGCGGCACGCACCACTTCACGATAGAGATCATGATCCTCCACCAGCAGGATGACTCTGGATTTTCCTGAACGATTGGAATGCCAATTTGCCTGCTGCATCAATGCTCTTTAGTTTCTGACTATGACTGGAATCAGCAGTAACATACAGCAAATCTGACACGTGTAGCGGGGAAGC
>JALQWE010000880.1 GCA_023258825.1 Planctomycetaceae bacterium
GATCGTTCTTCCGGAACCAGCCGCCGCGCCGTCTGGATTGATGGACTCGACCGCTTTCTGCAGGCACTCCCACCCGCCACGACGCCCCGACGTCTGATCCTCACGTCCAGTACCAGCGTCTACGGTGATTCCTCAGGCCTTGAAGTCAACGAAACCACGCCCCCACACCCGTCACAGGAAGGAGGACAGGTCTGCCTCGAAGCCGAACACCTGCTCACAACCTTCGCGCAACAGTCCGGTGACGTGGCCGTCATCCTGCGACTGGCAGGTATCTACGGCCCGGACCGTCTGCTCCGTCGCCTTGAAGACCTGCAAAAAGGCATCCCTATCGCCGCACACCCCAACGAATGGCTGAATCTGGTGCACGTCGATGACATCGTGAAAACCCTCGATCATGTCGCGTTTTGCCAATCACCACCCGCCCTGATGAATGTGGTCTCCACACCCGGACAAACTCGCGAACAGTATTATCAATCTCTGGCAACACTCGCGAATGCTCCAGCCCCCGTCTTCAACCCAGCCGCCGAACGCCCTGAGACCGGACGCGGTCGCAGCGGGAACCGTCGAGTCACCAGTGTGGTCCGCTCAGCCTGCGGTCTCACGTTTCAATTCGACGATTGCAACCAGGGGTTACGGCACGCGCTGGGACTGCTGCCACAGGCCCAATAAGCCCACACAGCATTCACCCGGGGCATCATCCCGACGAGATTCATTCCGCAGGCGCTGTCCGCTGGCTGCGTTTGCCTCGCAACACAATGCCGTCCGTCGCCAACTCTCGCCTGGGTAACGCCCCTGCCTTCGGTGCGTTCGAAGACACCGGGGCGGAATCAGCCACCAGCCGCGCCGGTATTGGTCCCATCTCCACCGGATCGCTCCGCTCGATAGCCGCATCGCCATCCACACCTGCCTCGTCGGGTTTCAGCCCTCTCACAGCCGCTGCCGCCAGTCGCCGAACACTCTGAACTCGCTCCGCTTCGGGCCCCTCGTGACTGGCCATCGACAGCAGGTCCTCGGCAGTTCCGGCGTCGCCCCGCATCTGCTGATACGTCCCCAGCAACAACAGTCGATCCGCAGACAAAGGCCGCTCCGCTAACCATTCCCTGAGTCGCTGGCTGTGCTGCACGGACTCCGCTGACTCCGCGCCCGCTGGCCCGTACACGTCGGAGGCAGTGATCCACGCCCGAGTCCCATCGGCTGGCAGAGACAAGGCGGCTTTCAAACATCCAACGGCTTCCGACGGTTGCCCCTCGGCCACCGACACCAGCATCAGTCGAAACCAGACCGCTGCACGCCGCGGAGTCCGCTGCTGCGCCGCTTCATAGGCCAATCTCGCGGCCTGATAATCTCCCCGCCGGAACGCCTCGTCACCCTGTGCCTGCTGCAACAGACTTTCCACACGTTCCAGCGGGGAACTCTCCCTGTCCGGAACTGCCACAGCAGGAAATTCGTCCAGCACTGACATCCCTGCATCGTTGATAAACCCGACCTGCTCAGGTGGCCGCGGCGGAACAATCCTGTCCAGCACACGAGGATCCACCGCCGCCAGTGCGTCCGTTTGCACTTGCGGTCCCAGGTGCTGAGGCACATGCGGCGCGTTCAACAGCGGTGTTCCCTGAGGCCCCGCGCCGACGGCCGACACCGGCATGAGCGAAACTCCCGCAGAGCCGTATCCGTATCCGTACAACCACGGACTTCCGGCACTCAATGGCACCAGACACCCTGTCCACGGATCAACCGTCAACAATCCCGGCGACGACCAGCCCCACGCCGGCCCGCTTGTCCACCCTGCGTCGGCGTAACACCCAGGCCAGGCCCTGGTCGTGCTATACGACAAGCCACCAAAAAAA
>JALQWE010000087.1 GCA_023258825.1 Planctomycetaceae bacterium
ATTGGGCGACGGCGATCACGGCACCGAGGAGGGCAGTGAGGGCGCCGATGATCGCGATGACTTGGAGGGCATCGGGCGTGAGCAACGGGTAGACGCGCACCATGAGGAAGACGCCGGCGGCGACCATCGTGGCGGCGTGGATGAGCGCGCTGACGGGCGTGGGGCCTTCCATCGCGTCCGGCAGCCAGACGTGCAGCGGGAACTGCGCGGACTTGCCCATCGCGCCCATGAAGAGCAGCAGGCCGCAGCCGGGCCAATGCACGGTCGAGCCGAATCGGGACAGAATCAGACCACCCAGCGGAGCGCCAAGGGCAATGGACAAGGCGTGCGAGATGTTGAAGATCCCCATGTAACGAGCCCGAAGGGCCGGAGGAGCCATCTCAGCGACCAGCGACGGCTTGTAAGGAGCCTGAAAGATCTCACCAAACGTCCACAGAATGATGGTCAGCACAATCAGTAAGGCAGAATCGGCAAAGACCGTGAGTCCAAATCCCAGCGCCATCAGTAACTCGCCGGTCAGAAGTACGTAGCGACGAGGAAAACGATTCAGCAGAGGTGTGAAGGGCAGCTGAAACAGCACTATCATCAGTCCGTTCACGCAGATCATCGATCCAAACTGCAACTCATTAAACCCCATGCCCCGCAGGTACAACGGCAGAGTGACAAAGGCCTGCATAAAGACGATATTCGTGAGCAGACTGCAGAAACAAAACATCAGAAAGTAATGGTCACCGGCCACATGCCGCAAAGCGGCCAGCAGCGACACGGATCCTGCACTTTGATCCGCCGGCGAAGACGGCAGTGCTGTTGTCTCAAGCGTAGCCAGTGCTTCGGCCGCAGCCACGGGCGAGTCCCCGGAATGCCGAGCTTCTTCAGCCGCCACGTCGGGTGAGGTCTCCGCGCTGGATTGTGTCAGCTTCGGTCGAGTTTCACGCAGGAACAACAGGACCACCAGTCCATAGAGGCAGGTGGTCAGACCGTCGACCCAGAACAGATATTGAAAGGACCGCGCGGCAAGATATCCGCCAAGCGGCGGCGCGACAGCAAATCCAAGGTTGAATGACAGGAACAGCAACCCATACGCATGCGGCCTGCGCGCCGAATCCGTGACGTCGCCGATCATGGCCGATGCTGCGGGGCGATACATTTCCATCACGACGGCAAAAACAAACAGCAACGCCATGAAGACCCAGCCATTGCGGATCAGACTGAGCCCCATCAGCATGGTGCCGCCGCCAAACAATGCCAACAGCATGGTGAACCGACGGCCGAACTGATCGGCCATCTGTCCGCCAAGCAGGGCGGAAATCACCGATCCCACGCCAAACATTCCGATGCAGTAACTGGCGAACCGAGGCCCCATGCCGAGCTCTTCGCTGACATAGATCGTCAGGAACAGCATCACAAACGAACCGACGCGGTTGATGAAGCTACCAAGACACAGCACGTGCACAGTCGCTGGCAGCTCGATATAGCCGCGCAGTAGCTCTCCTGCTCCCCTGGTCGCCTGATTCATCTGACCACCAACTTCACATCTCTTCCGCGAACCTGCTTACCACACCGGACATGGAGAACTGACACTCACAATCAGCCTGCACACCCGCTCGCATTGTCATTCTGTTCCACCGCACTCGGCACGGACATCCCCTGTGGACTGATCATTGAGCAGGAACCCGAACTGCGGCTTTCCAAAGCCCTGGGTTCTTGTCGCCACCTGGTGTTGCCGAGCCGAACTGGCCGCGTTCGCTGGCAACTTTGTAGAACTGCCCGCGCCGACAGCTTTCACGGAATGTGTTGCACCGGACACAGCCTGAGTCGGAAGTGTTCGCCAAAACTGCTTCTGTAAAAAACGAAACCGCCGAACTCCTGAGACAGGAGATCGGCGGTTGGAGAATCGCAGGTTTGACGGCGTGACGCCATCGCGCTTTGCGTATCAGTTGTTGGTGTCGCTGACCTGAACTTCCCAGGGCTTCGCATTTCGCTCACGAAGGCGTGTGGCTTTGCCGGCACGTTCGCGGAGATAGAACAGTTTGGCGCGACGAACGCGAGCATGACGCTTGACTTCAACCGCGGCCACCTTGGGGGAATTGACCGGGAAGGAGCGTTCTACGCCTTCACCCTGAACGATGCGTCGCACCGTAAACATTTCCCGAGTGCCTGCACCACGGCGGGCGATCACCACACCGCTGAACTTCTGGATGCGTTCTTTGTTACCTTCCAGAATCCGGGTGTGCACGTCCACGGTGTCACCGATGGAGAACTGCAGGGGAGTTTCACGCAGGCTGGATTTTTCGGCGATATCCAGGAGTTTGTTTCGCATGGTTCAGGGTCCTTTCGACTGGAAGCAATCCGGAACTGCTTCGACAGGTACACGTTCAACGATGTTTTGTAAATTCAAAGCTGCGTGAAACACGCAGGTCAGCATTCTGATTCAGCATTCCGGCGGACACCGGATGGTTGGGTTTGGGGAGTCCCGGGCGAAACTTACTGCTGAGAACTACGTTGGGAGCGTTCGCTGGAATCCAGCAAATCCATCCGTCGTTCGGCGGTGCGTTTCAGGCTTTGTTCCCGCTGCCAGTCTTCAATTTTCTGGTGATCACCATTGATCAGGATTTCGGGGACCACCATTCCACGAAATTCTCTGGGTCGAGTGAACTGTGGATGTTCAAGAAGCCCGGCGTTGCTGAACGAATCGTAACGACTGCTTGTTTCGTCGTGCAGCACACCAGGAATCAGACGGATCACCGTGTCCACAATCAACATCGCAGGAACTTCACCGCCGTTGCAGATGAAATCCCCGACCGACACTTCTGTTGGTTTAAGCCCCTGTCGGATGCGATCGTCGAAACCTTCGTAACGACCACACAGCAACAAAAGCCTGGGTTCCAACGCCAGTTCTTCCACCAGAGCCTGATCGAGTTTTCGACCTTGCGGAGTCATCATGAGCAGCCGTCCGGGGGCCGGAGCCGCTGCCTGCACAGATTCCACACAATCGAACACCGGCTGACACATGATCAGCATGCCGGGCCCACCGCCAAACGGCTTGTCGTCAACCTGCCGCCGCTTTCCAGGCGCATAGTCCCGGAAGTTGTGCAGCTGGATATCCACCAGACCGCGATCGATTGCCCTTTTCAGGTGTCCCTGCCCCAGATAACTCTGAAACATTTCCGGAAAAAGGCTGAGGATATCAAACCGCATTGCAGACGCTGCAGAACATGCCTGTGGAATGGGTCCGGTCACCGGTCACATCGATCGACCAAATCATTCGGCCGCAGGAGCTTCTGCAGATTCTGCTGCAGGAGCTTCTTCGCGGACCTTGGGGGCCAGCATCGGCGGCGGAGCCTTGGCGGTTCCGAAGGTGTTGGTCTTCACCTTGCGAATCAATGCATTGACCTTTTCGCTGGGCTGAGCACCCACCGACAGCCAATAGTCAACTCGTTCGATGTTCATCTTAACACGAGCCGCTTTGTCGTGAACCATCGGGTCGTAGAACCCAACTTCTTCAATCGCCTTGCCGTCTCGCTGAACACGCGAGTCCATGACACAGATTCGGAAGAAGGGTCGGTGCTTTCGGCCCATCTTCTTCATTCGGATACGAACAGCCATTGCAACTCCTGAACTGATCTTGAAAACGCATTGAAAGCATTTCAGTCGCGGTCTGGCGTGCTGAACTGCTTCGAGTGCAAACTATCAGATTTTCGTGAACTCTTCGAATGAAAAACCCTAAATTATCGACCACGGGTGGCGGTTCTGATCAATGCCACCTGCAGATTCCTGGCAGAAACGCGCAGTTTTCGTGAATTCTAGCGTTTCCTGTTTCGTTTTTTGGCCTTCTGAGCCTCTTTTTTCTGCCGCTTTTTCTTCTCTCGCGCGGCCTCACTGTCGGCCGGACCCCGTTGACTTCTTAATTTTTTCTCAACAATCTCTGCTCCGGGGTTGAACATTCCCATGTCCGTCATCCCACGCACCGTCCGCAGCCGGTCACGCATCCCCAGATTGCTCATGCCCTGCATCATTTTGGACATGACCGAAAAATCTTTCAGCAGCTTATTCACTTCCGCCTGCTGAACTCCACTTCCCAACGCAATACGCGCTCGCCGACTGCGATCGATCAATTCCGGATTCTGACGCTCTTTCGGCGTCATCGAATCAATGATCCCCTCAATCCGCCGCATGTCGTCTTCGGGGTTGAGATCCCCCAGTTGATCCACCAATCTACCAAGGCCCGGGATCATCTTCATGATGTCCCGCATCGAACCCAGCTTCTTGATCTGCCGCATCTGCTTGCGGAAGTCGTCAAGCGTGAAACGCCCCTGCTGCATCCGCTCCTGCTGCCGCAGCATCTCTTCTTCGTCGAATTCCTTCTGAGCTTTCTCGTAGAGCGACAAAATGTCGCCCATGCCCAGAATTCGACCAGCCATGCGGTCCGGATGGAAATCTTCCAGCCGATCCAGCTGCTCACCCACACCAATGAACTTGATCGGAACACCAGTGACCGCTTTGACGCTAAGCGCCGCGCCACCCCGAGTGTCCCCGTCGAGCTTGGTCAGAATCACTCCGTCCAGCTCAAGAGCCTCATTGAAGGCTTTCGCACTGTTGACGGCGTCCTGCCCTGTCATCGCGTCACAGACCAGCAAGGCCTGATCCGGACCCACAGCATTGTCAATCTGCTGCAGCTCTTTCATCAGGTCCGCGTCGACATGCAATCGACCGGCCGTGTCAAGAATGACAACCTTCGCCCCGACTCGCTTTGCTTCCTTGACCCCGTTGCGGCATACCTGCACCGGATTGCTGGCCCGCGGGTCCTCCGCGTACACCGGACAACCCACCTGACCGCCAATCACCTTCAACTGCTCAATCGCAGCCGGACGCTGCAAGTCCGCGGCCACCAGAAATGGCGACAAACCCTGCGATTTCAGCCGCGTCGCCAACTTTCCGCAGGTCGTCGTCTTACCAGAACCCTGCAATCCACACATCATGATGATTGTCAAACCATCACGCCGTGTCGATAACGTGTGGTCCACCGGCCCCATCAGGTTGATCAATTCCTGATGGACAATCCCCACAATCTGCTCTTCCGGCCGCAGCGAACGAAGCACCTGCTCGCCAACCGCCTTCTCCGTCACATTC
This sequence comes from Planctomycetaceae bacterium, assembly GCA_023258825.1. GTDB lineage: Bacteria > Planctomycetota > Planctomycetia > Planctomycetales > Planctomycetaceae > SXXK01. The sequence continues at coordinate 5,131 of JALQWE010000087.1, forward strand.
TGCACAAAGTCCGTGACAACATCGTACGCAACGTCCGCCTCCAGCAAGGCCAGACGAACCTGCTGCATCCCGTCGCGGATATTCGATTCAGTGATCTTTCCGGCTCCCCGGAACGCACCAAATGCCTTACCCAAACTCTGTGTAATGGACTCAAACACGCAAAAACCAACGTTTTCTCAAGTAGTCAAAACCCAATCCCAACAACAACACAATCAACATAAGGCACCAAACAGAACCACACAGCGCCGAACAGCCACCAGGCCGCCCGACCACCACACGGCAAACTGAAGCTTCGATGCCACAACAGTTTAGGTGCGTCCGAAATGCATCCCTGATCCCACGCGGCACGCGACAGAAGTCCGCGCGCACGAATGGCCGTGAAAATTCGAAACGCCGATGATACAGGGCGAAAGGCTTTCTGGCAAGCTGGAAGGGGAAAAACACGGTTTTTCAAGCATCAAACCGCGGGCTCGGCAACCAATTCCCCACTCAGCCCCGATGCCGGGTACACGGCAAGCGAACCCGCTCTCACGTTCCCCCGTCTCTCCCGGACCACCCATCCAGCCTCGCAACAGCACACCCGGCCCATCCAGAAGCCAGTGCAGCCATCGCCGCCACTGCCAGCAGTGATCCACACTCAGGGACCGTCGCCAGCCCGAGATGTCCTGCCGCACACGCTCACCCGCGGTCCCCACGAGTCAGCCCAGGGTCAAGCCTACTGAGTGACCAATTCGCTTTCCGCGTTCTCACGGATCCGCTTCAGCTTCATGTCCAGCTTCTTCACCACCACCGTCCGGAATTCCGTTCGCGCGGCAGCCAGCTCTTTCTCTTCCGTCGTCACAGTCACCGTCCAACGGGCCAGACCAAATGGGACGTCTTTCGACACCCAGTATTCGCCTTCATTCGTGCTGCGCGTCTTCTGGCTTTCCATCACCATCCGGCCTCGGCGATGAATGGCCGAAATCTGCGGCCCCTGCAGAATAATCTCCGGAACCGCATTGGTGGCAACCACTTCCGGATTGTCATACGTCGTCAGCAACGAAATCGTCGGGTAATACCGCAGCGCCGACGTCCGGATGGGCTCAATCCCCTCTTCTCCCAGACGTCGAAAGCCTCGCACGATCGGCAACATGTCATTGGCAATGCCGTCCGCGTCGCGAGAATCCCCGATCACCTTACTTTCAGGCACCAGAACCTTGTAAATCCGGGATCCCACCGGGCCCGGATCCACGCCCGCCGCGCCCGATTTGCCCGTCACCGTCTTGATTTCAATCCACCGGCACGGCTGCTGGCGGCCTTCGAATTCCGCGTCTTCCCGGCCAACCGATTTGATACTCAGTTCGCAGGTCCACGTGAGCGGCGCTTCGTCATCCGCAGACACGCCCTGACTCAGCTGGCCTTCGTACTCAACCGCCATCCCGTCTTCCGGTAACTGGAAGATCAAGCCCTGCGCATGAATCGTCCCGGGGAAACCAACGGCAACGGACAGAACCAGCAGGAATGCAGCAGTACGGAAACTCATAAACACCCTTCCCAAACCAGCCAACCACCCGATCCTGACGGTTCAATGCGTCTGCGACAGCATCAATGGAAATCTCGTCACAACCTGGCCACGTTCACAACTTTCACCGATGTCCGGTGCCGCTGCAGCCGGCAACGACGATGCGCGCTGTTCATTTCTTCGACAATTCCAGGATCAGGCAAGAGAAATCACGCGGCTGTCAGCGGAAGCCCCGGAAAGCCCGCCAAATAGGTTCGGTTAGGGCAGTGTGGCGAGATTTTCGGGCCAGCCGGTCTCTGGCATCGTCAGCCCCACACTTTCCCCAGTGACGCGCAAAACGACATCAACGACACCACCGCGTTTCCCGCACCCCTTGGTCCACTGCAGGCACGCAGCCCGGCGGTGTCTTCCACGGGGCAATTCCAGCGCCTGAGTTAACCGAACCGAAAACTTCCCGAAAATGGCCGCAGAAGGTGCGGAATTCTCCGTCTTCTGCGGCACGTTCCCCGGTCTGCCTAGCCCAGAGTGAACTCGGGCAGACGGACAATTTCTCCGCCCTTCATCGCCGATTCGTGAGCACAAATGCCCACGCAGGTCCAGTTGGCACTGGTGACAGCATTCGGCCGCGGCTGGCGGTCTTCCAGCAACGCACTCAGCATTTCGTGAGCCAAATGCGGGTGCGATCCGCCGTGCCCGCCACCCTGCAGGAAGGACAGGTGATCCGCGTCGTGAATCTCTGATGGCAGAGTGAACCGGCGGATCTGCTCCGGCAGCAGGTGCGCAAAGTCAGGCACCGTAATCTTTTCCGGAATCTCCGGCTCAGGCTTCTTGGCGGTATGAATCACGTGCGGTTCATGCTCCACCAGGCTCCATTCGAAGCTTTTCTTCGTGCCGTACACGTCAAAGCTTTCGCGATACTGGCGGGCCACGTCATACAGGAATCGCCAGATGTGTGCCGTCAAATCGGTGTCTTTGATCCGAATATGACAGGTTTCGACCGCAAACCGATTGCCGGACTTGGCGGCGATGTCGTCACGCACCGTTCCGGACCCGAAGCAACTGACGTATTCGGCCAGTCCGTCCACCAGCCCCAGGCAGGGACTGACCACGTGAGTCGCGTAGTGCATGGGAATCATTTTTTCCCAGTACGATGGCCACCCGTCCATGTCCTGCGGATGGGATGCGGCCAGATGCTGGATTTTTCCCAGCTCGCCCCGGAGGTACAGATCCTTAATGAACAGGAATTCACGGCTGTACACGACGGTTTCGGCCATCATATACTTCAGACCGGTCTTCTTCACCTTTTCCACGATCTGGCGACATTCTTCAATGGTCGTCGCCATGGGAACCGTGCACATCACGTGCTTTCCGGCATCCAGTGCCTTGAGCGACATCCAGGCGTGGTCGGGAATCGGGCTGTTGATGTGAACAAAATCAATGCTCTTGTCCGCCAGAACTTCGTCATAGCTGGTGTAGCGTTTTTCAATGCCGAACTGGTCACCGCATTTCTGTAATTCCGCGGGATCGCGACGGCAGATCGCCGCCACGTGTGCATTGGGGTGCGCCTGGTAGATCGGAATAAACTCCGCTCCAAACCCAAGTCCGATCATGGCCACATTGAACTGCTTTGTCATGACTGTTACTCGCCTTCGATGGAAAACAACCAGGGTCCCGCAGCTCATCGAGTGATGAGCGTTGGTGAATCGGCACCAAATGTCTTTGCTTTCGGGACCAGACGACGTCAGATCGCCCGGGGGCGGAAATGAGCAGGATGTCCCGGCCTCTTTCGTTTACGGCAGGACCCTCGCGACCTTCCAAACCTCCGTGCCTCCGCTGACACCATATCCTATTCAGTCTTTCAGTCGTCTGGGAGTGATTCGGCGAATTCACTGACGGGTTCGAGAAAATTTCGGGGGCAATCCGGCCGCAGATCCTGAAACAGTCAATCCAACGTGCGGCAGTCGGCGTGCCCCGCCAGTTCTGCTCGCCCCCTCGGCATCCAAACGACGCCGTCAGCCATGTCAGGGGTAGCAAATTCCCGATCACATGCATAAATCCAGTGTTTCCGAAAAACTCATCTTCCGTGTTTCGGCAGATTTTGCTATTTCTGACCGGGACATGCGCTGGACTGCGCCTTTGCGGGAGGCAAAGGGTGTCAGAGACCGATTTGGCGCGAGGGAAGGATTCCCATGCAAAACGCGATCTGGAAAATTCTCGCCGCTCTCGCAGTTGTCGGAGCCGGTACGTTTGTTGTGCTGCAGGTCCAGCACCGCTTACCATCGCTAAATCAGCAGCAGCAGGCCACTGTCGCGACCGCGGATCCCGATGGCGCTGCGCCGCCAACCGACAGCACCGCAACTGATGCAACTTTCATGGTTGCCAGCCGACCCAACCCGGACGATGCGGCCAAGGCCAGCCCTTCCACCTTCTTTTCTGGCGACGATTCCACACCGGCAGACTCGGCAAAAGAGGGCGCTGACAGCGGCAGCCCGTTTGATCTCAGCGAACCGGCTTCCGACGCAGCAGACAACGCATCCACATCATCAGCCGCCGGGGTTCCAGAGTTTCAGTTCGAAACCTCAGAACCCGAGAACGCCGTCCGAGGCGCCAGCTTTCAGACCGATGGCGGTCCGGCGTCAACCGACGAATCGGCAGACACGCCAGCCCTGCCTTCGCTGGATGACGAAGGTGGAGTTCCATTGCCACCGGCTTCCGATGCCGCGGGCAACAACACAGCCTCGCCACCGGGTTCCGCCACGGACCCCGATGCCCCCATTCTGAAATTCTACAGCCCGGAAGAAGAAGAGGCCGCAGCGGCGGCGGCAAACCCGCTGCCTGCCGTGGACGACGGCGGTGTTCCCGCTCCCGTGGATCTTCCCGAAACCAATCCGCCGGCCGGCGAAACCAATCCGCCTGTCACGGCTCCAACTGCTGAGCCCACCGCGACTCCTGCGGACACCTTTCCGCTGCTTGTTCCGGAACCGGTTCCGGATGTGACCCAACCCGTTCCGGCAGATCCGTTTCCTCCAGCAACAGCCGCTCCGGAGAAACCAAACACGCCGCCCGTAACCACGCCCGCGCCGCGGACGTCGCCCGGCAAGGATCTGACTCAACCTAAGACCGAACCGACTAAGACGGAACCTGAGAACCCTCGCGGCTCTGATCCGAAAGCTCCCGGTGCTTCACCACGCAGCGTGTCCCCCGATCCTGCCGGACGTGCAACCTTAACTCCACAGCCCAGAGATTCGTCGGGACGCCCGGCAACTCCCGCACGGTCCGTGGATCGCGAGTTTGAGCCGGATGCTCCGGTGTCTGCTCCGGAACGACCCTTGCGCGAACGCACATTTGGTCCGGGCGGAGCCGATGCCCCGGTGAATCCGGTCGAACGGCTGTCACCAGATTCCGGACGTCGCGCACCGACCTCCAGCGGCAGCCGCAGTGGCAGTGCAACCCCGGCGCCGGAACCTGAGCCCTTCGATCTGGATTCCGAAAGCGGCTTTGATCCCGCCGCAGAAGGAACACCGCAGCGCGAACGACGTCCGGCGTCCACCGCACCCGCGGAGCCCGAGCCGTTTGAAATGGATGACCCCGATCTGTCCGGTGACTCTTCCGACGCGCGGCCTCTGCCACCACTCGAGGATCTGCCGGAACCCGGAGGCCGCGGTGGCCCGTCCGCCGTTGATGCCACCGAGGCTTCGCGACGCATTTCTGAAGTGATGCGGCCCAAATTGACCATTCGCAAGCAGGCCCCGGAAACGGCCACGGTCGGGATTGCGCATGAGTACAAAATTCTGGTGGTGAACGAAGGCGATTCGCCAGCCTACG
>JALQWE010000881.1 GCA_023258825.1 Planctomycetaceae bacterium
ACAGAGTCGCAACGCGACGGAATGTGCAAGCCTCGGATGCCAATCCGAGATTACGTGGCAGAATGAAATTTCAGAGTCGCAACGCGACGTCATGTGTGAGCGCACTCCTTTGAGACCCTGCGTTAAAACAGGCTGATCACAGCGAATCGGCGTCTGAGCACGGGTGACGTCCGTGAACCTGCCATCAAGTCTGGGGGGCGATTTTTGAACCACGGATGAACACAAAGAAACACGGATTTGGGCCGGTAAATTCTACATCTTCCGCTGTGTCAGCGCACGAATCAGTCGGCGTAAAAGATTTTGAGGAATGGACTTGTGGCTGTTGTTGACAGATGGATGGCCCCGGTTTTCTGCCCCCCGCTTTTCTGGCCCCGGTTTCGCCAGTGTAGTACGCCACCAAATGGAGAATTTGAGAACTGTTTTCCCTCGTTATTCGGGCTCCGAAAGTTCCAGAACAAGGGCCTCTGTGCCCTGCGGTGCCTTCGTTTGCTTGCCGAGCCTCTGCTTCACCGCCTTGACGACAATTCGGCCGCCTGCAGCTGTGAACGCACGCACGATTTGATCCAGCGACACATCGGACGCTGCCTGTTCAATTCTGGCGATACGAGGCTGGCTTGTCTTAAGAATTGTGCCCAACTGCTTTTGAGACAGTTGCCGTGCCTCACGCTGACGACGAACCGCGAGGGCAATCTCGACACGAGTATCGAGGAGTTGTCTTTCCTCCGTGGTCAATCCCAGGAGATCAGCAGCATCTCCTGTCTGCCAGCCTGCTGATTCGAGGGCCTTACGTTTAGCCGCGTCCATCAGTGCGTCCTTGATTACGTGATTGGTTCTTTGCTGCCTGGATCACGATGTCATATCGCTTCAACCGCTCACGACATCTATCCATGATCTCATCGGGAATCCTGCGAGTCTTTTTAGCGTAGATTTCCAGTATCACGATGGCATCAGCATCCACGCGATACATGATTCGCCAATTGTGCCCCGCATCACGAATTCTTAAGGCACCACAACGACGCCCAAGGTCCGGGAGCAGTTCTGCCTGCGGCATACCCGGCTGCTCTCCATTCTGGAGCAGGCGCAAAAGCATTCCCGCCTCCTGCCGTGCTGCTACGGAAAACGGAGGCGTCCTGATCTCGCCATGTAGCCAGACCAATGGTCTGGGCCGGGATGACTGGTTTTCGGCAGGACCTGACGTTGCCATTCGTTTGCCCAGTGCGAAGACTTTCGAAGTGTATATCGGATATGGTCTATTGTCAACCTGGGAACGCGAGGCAGATGCAGCAAATCTCTGCGGATCGAAGAAGCAGGGTTTTATTCAATCCGTTCGTTTTGAATGCGGACAAGCACGTGGCACCGACTGTCGTTGAAACCCCACGCCGCCGACTTTTGAAGAATCTGCGGTCAATGGTAGCAGCACGCCCGAAACGAGCCTCATGACTGGAATGCTGATTGATACATCGTTAGTAGGTAGATATATTATTCCGCATTACAGACAAGTCAACGCCTTGCGGCGGACGACCTCCGGATCAGCTGACGACTACAGAGCAACCTGCCGATTCGTTACAGACCGACGGCAGTCTGGTCACCAACCGGTCAACCAGATGCAGCCTGAGTGCGAATGATTATCCCTCGAGTTTTCGTGCTTCGTTGATTCGTGCGCGCCCCGAGGGGGAATCGCGGTCCCGTTCGAGGCATCCGTGAGTTGAGTGGATCGGCTGGGGCAATTTACCGGATCGTTCACCAACCTGCAGGATCTGCACGTGTCCAGCAAATCGGTGTTCGAGCGGTTCCGCTACGACTCAACCGTTGAACGTGACTTCGCCACTCAGCTTGACGAG
>JALQWE010000882.1 GCA_023258825.1 Planctomycetaceae bacterium
ACCCGATTCAGGAGTCTCAGAACTGGCAGAGCGGCTTTCTGCCGGGTGTGTTTCAGGGCACCTACGTGGATACCCGCCACACCGAACTGGAAAAACTGATCGAGAACGTCCGGAATGATCGCATCGCACCCGCAGAGCAGGCAAAACAACTGGGGTTGCTGCGGTTACTGAATCGCAAGCACCTGGAACAACGTCCCGGTGACGCGCAACTGGAAGCGCGGATTCAGTCATGGGAACTGGCCTTCCGCATGCAGACAGAAGCGGCAGACGCGTTTGACGTCAACCGCGAACCGAAGCATATCCGCGAAATGTACGGTGACGGTGTTCAGGCCCTTCAGATCCTGATTGCCAGACGGCTGGTGGAACGCGGAGTCCGATTCGTGCAGGTATGGCATGGGGAAGGTCAGCCATGGGACAATCACGACGACATCGAAGTCAACCATCGTCGGCTCGCCAAACAGTGCGATCAGGCCATTGGAGCACTCCTGACCGACCTGAAACAGCGAGGGCTGCTGGAAGAGACTCTTGTCATCTGGGGTGGTGAATTTGGCCGAACGCCCGTCGTGGAACTGCCGACGAAGGGGGCCAATGCCGGCAAGATCAATGGACGCGACCACAACCACTGGGGCTTCACCATGTGGATGGCCGGCGGCGGCGTTCGTGGCGGTTATGTGCATGGCGCCACCGATGAATTCGGGTTCAAGGCCGTCGAGAACACGGTGCATGTGCACGACCTGCACGCCACGATTCTCAAGCTGATTGGCTTTGACCACGAGAAGTTCACGTACCGATACGCCGGGCGTGATTTCCGTCTGACAGACGTCCATGGCCGCGTCGTGGAAGAACTGATTGCCTGAACCCCGTCAGCCCTTGATCGGATTCACCGGTCGTTGCTATTCCACAAAAGGGGCTCCCTGATGAAGGAGCGAGAGGCGGCGACGGTGTGCAGCAACAGGACAGGGCATTCGTGATGTGATGGATTACGGATTGCCGTTGACGTTGTATTCTTCACGTGTGAGAGACTTGGCGGACAAGAAGGCCACCAGCGGCCCCGGCTCAGCAGCCACAAGGCTGCATTCTGACTGAGCTTTGCGGTCAGACAGATCAACCAGCCCCATCCATGGCACGATCGAGAAATGGGGAAACCAGCGCCGCCAGGGGATCCAGATCGATCAGGAACGAATCGTGACCGAACGGGCAGCGCAACTCCAGAAACGAAACGTGCCGTTTCACCTCCAGTAACGCGGAAACAAGTTCCCGGCTTTGACTGGTTGGAAACAGCCAATCGGTGTCGTATGAAGCCACAAAGAAACGGCAGCGGGATTTGTCCAGGGCCTCTGCCAGTGACCCGGATCCCTCAGCCAGATTGAAGTAATCCATCATGCGAGTCAGGTACAGATAACTGTTGGCATCAAAACGCTGGACAAAGCGTTTGCCCTGGTAGTGCAGATAACTTTCGATCTGAAACTCCGTCTCTTTCTGCATGCTGAACGCGTATTCTTCGCTGTCCTGCAAACGTCGACCGAACTTCAGTTCAATCGAGTTCTCAGAGAGATAGGTGATGTGCGCGACCATGCGTGCCAGGGCCAGGCCATAACGCGGCCCGTCGCTGTCATAGTACTCGCCATTGGAAAACCAGGATCCGCGTAGATCGCTCGGCGTCCCACAGCATTGAAGGCAATTCCCTGCGCGGAAAGCTGAGTTGCGGATGCCAGCACCACCGCCGCTCGCACCTGCTCAGGAAAACGCACCGCCCACTCCAGCACCTGCATACCGCCAAGCGAGCCCCCGACAACGGCCAGCAGTTGCTCAATGCCGAGGCTGCGGACCAGTT
>JALQWE010000883.1 GCA_023258825.1 Planctomycetaceae bacterium
ACGTCATAATTGGGGGGAAAATACGGGTAATCCAGCACATTCCGTGTGCAGGAATTCGAAATTTCCTGAATGCAGCGTTTCATCCCGAACAGCCCTGCTGGCGCAACCTGAATCTTCGGAAGAATCGACAGCTTGCGGCCCCCTCTGCTCTCTGCTATCCCGGTGGCTGCACCCCTCAGCAACGACGTCAGAAGCTCGATGATCTGACACACGACGACGGGGCTGTTCTCCGCGGTCATCAGGATCCTCATGGCAGTTTTGCGGATCCCGGATTGCACGTCGCGCGTGCCAATGCATGTCCGACACACCCGTCGTCAGCGTAAGCCGCGGGAAGGTTCGAAGCACCCACTCCCTGTGCTGACCGGGAGCAGCGGTGATCCATCATTGGCAAGTGCAGATCGTCCTCACGAATCGCCCCCACGGATCTACCCTGTCGCAGAGATCACCAGCCCGGAACAGGGCCTTCTCCTGATACTTTCAACGCGTACCGCGACGTTTAATAGAAGAGTCTGTTGATCCTGTTCACGACCCGCCATCTGCAGATTTCGGCGCTGTGTGGGAATCAACAAAACATTGCAAACGACAACGAAGCGACAACATGGTGGTGCCTGGAAATTCTGCCCTCCGTGAATACGCCCTGTTGCTCCCATTTGCAGCGAATTGTTCCACACGAACATCAAACCGAATGCACTGTGTATTCGGCCTGACTCAGGACTCGGGAGAATTGAAATGAGAGCTCAGAAAGTGCGTCAACTCAGGATTATGATCACAGGGCTTGTCTGCTGTGTCGCAAGCTGGCAGGCTGGTATGGCGAGGGCTGAACTGGTGGCTGTCGACTGGCGCGGCGATTATGTTTCCAATTCTGAATTTCTGGCTGATCATACGCCGGCCAATGCGAGTGGTTCCAATCAGTATGGTGATCCCTCTAACGGCGGTAATTTTGTGGGACGAGCTGTGAGTGACTCACTGCCCTACAATCCTTCCAGCGGATATAACCTCGCCGCCCCATCGGCACGATTCTACGGTGGCCATGCAGTCGAGTGGATGACCGGCAGTGGCAATACGGGACTGACAAATCTGCAGGTCATGAATCAGGGGCCCGCAGATGCATTGCAGGTGGAAATTAAGTCGGACACCAATCTGAAAGGTTACGCCGCTTTGTTCTACTGGCAGCAGCCCGATTTTCTGAATGGACTGAATAACAAAGTGGTGGATCTGAGTGAGACATTCTTCACGCTCAAAACGACGCAGGTCAATGTGCCGTCCACCAATCCGGATCTGTTGCGCTGGGTGATCCGCAACGGGACAAGTGACTTCTATATTTCCAACGAGTCCAAATCAGTACTGAACAATTCTGATTATGCCTACACGTCGTATGCCCCGAGTCTGACGTGGAAGAAGTATTCTCCACTGTCGGGGCTTTCGGGAATTCACTGGAGCAGCGGGGCAAACGCCGCGGGGCCTCTGAACAACATCACAGCCTTCGGATTCTATCTCGACTATGGCGATATGCCACACGGCGTGGATATGAAGATTGCGCAGTTTCTGGTGACGGCGAAGGGAAATGGCAAGCCGGGCCATGTGCCTGAGCCCGGATTTGCACTCGTCGGGTTGTTCGGTGCTGCTTTCTGCACCGTACGTCATCTGAAGAATCGACGCGCCCGGAAGTCCGTAGTTGCTGCAGATGCTGCTGACGCTCCGGAGTCCGGTCTGACTGCCGAGCAGTCCACGCTGATCGACTGCTGACTGTCGCTACGGAAACTCAGGACGCTGCTGTGATGTTCTTAATGCTCTCAGCAGGGTGACCTTCGCGGCAGCGTCTTCTCAGATA
>JALQWE010000884.1 GCA_023258825.1 Planctomycetaceae bacterium
AACAAGGGCTCAAGCTGGTCCGGACGCGTTTCGTTCAGAAACCGATGGCCCGCCATCCGGGCAGCGCCCCCCACTGTACTGATCAGCATGAGGTCCGTAGAAACCAGCAGCACCAGCATCGGGGAAGCTCCTGAAAAAAATTCGTTGTGCTGTGACCACGGCCGCAAGCAACCGTCGCAGGCCTGATCATACGTTGCAGCAGCTGTTCAGGCTGACACCGGGTAAAGTCCGGCAGCAGCGGTCTCACCCTGAACCCAGCCGGCAAGCGTTTCGACCTGAACCCACGATTCGCTGCCACTGTCACACAACAAACCCACCGGGCTTCCACAATCGCCGTCAGGACAGAAGCCGCCGCAAACCCTACGAGGACTTGCGATGATCGTGGCTGTGGTCGTGACTGTGGTCGTGACTGTGATCATGACTGTGATCATGCGCCGGAGCCGGGTTGGTCACCTTTTCAGTTCGGCTTGCAAAGGCGCTTTCCGCCGCAAGATAAACGTCTCGCAGGGGGACCTGATGCGTTCGCGCGACAGCAGCACACGATTCAAATTCCGGTGCGAACGATTCGGCGAAGCCATTTCGCCAGGCGCGTTTCCCCTGCACAGGCCCCCATGGTGTCTGAACCTGCACCGCTTCTCGCTGGCGAACGACGCGTTCTATGACGGTCCGTCGAATTCCCAGAGTCGCAGTTTCAGAGAAGAGGATCGCTTCGAATTTTTGTGCCAGTGGCGGACGCGTGAGAACACTCACCAGGCAGGCCGGGCGATTTTTTTTCATCTGGATCGGCGTTAGAAACACGTCGAGCGCACCGGCCGCCATCAGCCGTTCCTGCACGTAACCGAGTGTTTCGCCGGTGACATCGTCCAGATTGGTCTCGAGCAGCGTCACCAGTTCCGTGTCGGTCTCCGCGGCGGTCTGTCCGATGAAGATCCGCAGCACGTTGGCTCGTTCAGGAAAATCCATGGTTCCGCAACCGCAGCCGATGGCTTCGATGGTCATGGCGGGGAGTGGCCCGAAGGCGTGGGCGAGTGTCTTGACAATTGCGGCCCCGGTGGGCGTGGTGAGTTCTGCAGAGACGGGCACGCTGGCGAGCGGAATGCCTTTGAGAATTTCTGCCGTGCCTGGCGCGGGAATGGGGCAGATCCCGTGATCGATTCTGACAAAACCGCGGCCAGGGGGGACGGCGTTGCAGATCACACGTTCAATCTGCAGCAGGTCGAACGCCACAGCGACGCCGACAATGTCCACGATGGAATCCACAGCACCGACTTCGTGGAAATGCACCTGTTCGACGGTGGCCCCGTGCACTCTTGCTTCGGCTTCGGCGATGACGAGGAACATCCGCAGCGCAAGTTGTTTTTGTTGGGGCGTCAGGCCTGTGGCCTGAGTCACAAGGCGCTGAATATCAGAAAAATGCCGATGCGCGTGCTGTTCAGGATGGTCCACGAGCACGTGCTTTGAACGGAACCCGCCTTTGACGACGGTTTCGATCCGCAGCCGCACATCGGGCAGGCCCAGCGACTGGATGGCGTTCCGGACGATCTCGGCATCAGCACCGGCATCGATGAGGGCGGCCAGAGTCATGTCCCCACTGATTCCGGTGGCACATTCCAGCCAGGCCGTTCTCATCGCGTGCGTCTTTCTGTGCGTTGACGTTAGTCTTTTTTCACGGCGCCCATAGCACGAATGCGATCGAGCGGCGAGCCGGACAGCGGAGCAGCAGCGGGCTTGGGAGCGGCCGGTGCCGGCGCTTCAGCCGGAGCCGAATCGGCGGGAGCCGCTGCTGGTGCCGCGGCGGCCGGCTTGGCTGCTGCGCGAATTTTAT
>JALQWE010000885.1 GCA_023258825.1 Planctomycetaceae bacterium
CAAACGTCCAGTAGTCGTACACTTCGCTGTTCGCCCACGCTTTCACACTTCCTGTATCCGCATGATTCCTGAGGTAGCCACGCCGGTTTGAATTGAAGAAGTTCCACTCCCAGGGAATATCCTTTTCGATACCGAGTGGTCGGGTGGTGCTGGAATCAAAGTGGGACCAGCTTTTGGGCTGGGCGGTGCTGGCGTTGATCTTACAGAGCTTCTGCTCGGTCTTTTTCCACCAGTTGGATTTTGCCGGGGGAGCGGGCGGCTGTTTGCCGCCGCCTTCTCCGGGTGGTCCGCCGAGTTGCTGAGCAGAGGCTGCCGAGCATGACAACAGACAGAGAGCGAGAAACAGACTACTACGCATCACAGGATTCTCCTCAGGCAGATTTGCAGAGGCGTGGACAGCGTCACAGCGACGCTGACCGCCAGCGGGAGAAATGAGCCACGGGGGAGTACCATGCTCTGCATGAGCATAAAACGCTCAGGGGCTTCAAATCTCACCACTGCTTCAGGCACCAGTGAGGCCACGTTTGAATCACGATTCAGCGATTTTCTGACATTTTTCTGAAATCAGGTCAGTCGCCTGATTCTGCCACCTGCCGACTTCAGCGTGCGGAGAGTTCTTCCCACCGACTGCGGATGAGTTGAATCTTGCGATGGATGGTGGGGATGGAGAGTTCGAGTTCCTCGGAAATCTCCGGAACCGAGTGACCTTCCAGAAGTCGGGTTGCGATGAGTTTTCGGACTGGGTCAGACAGTGATTCGAGGAGTTCTGTGTGCAGTGACTGCAACACATCCAGGGCTATTGTTGCTGAATCGGGAAAGGCATCGAGGCCGGCACAGTTTTCCGGATTTCTGTGGGTCAGATCCGTTTCCGGTATGACACCCCGCCCGCCGCGTTTCTGCGCGTCGAGGTCGCGACGATAGTTAAAGGCTCGATTTCTGAGGCGGGTATTCAGCAGCCTCCAGACATCGTGACGACTGCTGATGCAGGGTAGATTACCGGCAGCGGCATCGGCAAAGAACAGGTTGAGTACTGAGAGGGCGACATCTTCGCCGTCAACCGTTCGCAGATGCCTGGGATCCAGAAGCTGTCGCGCAGTGGAAGAGAGGCGGCTGAAGTAGACATTAAAAACGGCGGTGACCGATGTTGGGTCTGCGGATGAGAGACCGCTGAGCAGGCGAGTGACAGAGCCAGCGGGATCGGGGTCGGGAGACGTCATGTCTGCGGCCTGTACACCGTAATCGAAGCGTGGAAACAGCAAGGAGTTTTGCAGGCGAGTGTGTAAGAATCAAGTGGCGGCGGATTCTCAGCTGGTTCCTTGAGGCGGCAGGGTTTTCCGATGAGAATACTGTGAGGCTCAGACTGACGTTCAGTTGCTCACGAGGGATCAGACGCATGGAAAGTATCAATTCAGCGGACTCAGCCTCAGGACGCTCCGGTGAATTCTCTGAGACGCTGGACCGGATTTGTGATCAGTTTGAAGTTGCGTGGAAGAACGGTGAGAATCCACGAGTGGAGGAGTACCTGGAGCAGGTTACTGAGTCCTGTCGCGGGGAGTTACTGGCTGAGTTGCTGCAAGTGGAGCGATACTGGCGGCGTCAACGTGGCGAGGATCCCGGGGTGGACGAGTATGCCGGGCGAATTGAAGACGTAAAAGCACTGGCGGATATGAATAATCATCCGTTGACGTTGGTCCATGGGTGGCGTCATTGGGGAGTGATCGAAGGGCGATATGAGCTCCGCAGGGAACTGGGACGGGGGCGGTTTGGTGTTGTGTTCCTGGCGCTGGAGTTACCTCTTGATCGCCTTGTAGCGATCAAGT
>JALQWE010000886.1 GCA_023258825.1 Planctomycetaceae bacterium
TGTACTTCGCCTGGGCAGCGACGGCAGTATCAGCACGGTGGACCGGTCTATGGTGTCGCAGTCACGAGGGATGGATCTGTGACGGTGTCTGCCAGTGCGGATCAGTCGGTGCGGGTCTGGGACAATCAGACGGGGCAGCAGAAGTTCCAGTTGTCGGGGCATCGCGGGCCTGTGCACGCTGTCGATCTCAGCCCTGATGAGACATTTGCAGTGTCGTCAGGTTCTGACGGAACGCTGCGGCTGTGGGACATTGTGGGTGGACGGCAATTGAAGCAGTTGATTGCTTTTGAACAGACGATGTATGCGGTGGCGGTGCATCCGAGCGGCACCCGGGTCGCGACGGCAGGGGCCGACCGTCGGGTGCATGTTCTGGAGTTGCCATCGGGGGTGGAGTTGCAGACTCTGACCGGCCACAGCGACTACATTCATTCCGTGTCATGGAGTCCGGACGGAAAACGGTTGCTCAGCTATGGATATGCAGGTCAGATGAAGGTCTGGGATGGGGACAGTGGCCAGTTAATTCAGGAAAAGAAAGTCGGGCAGATTGGTAACTCGGCTCGCTATTCTCCGGACGGGCGATCGATTGTGGTCGGAAATGGCGACGGAACAGCCTCAGTGATTCCTGCCTTGTGAAGCATATCGCCGCTGGTGACAACGGACGCGGGGACTACGAGGCTGTTGACAGTTTCGCATCGTTGTGGAAACTTTGCGCCATACATCGCTAAACTCGATTACAGCTGACGGTGTCAGCCCCGACGCATGACGATTTGGGGTTGTCGGAATTGCCGTGAGACAAAATCAGGAACGCTCCGCCTTGTTGGCTTGCCATTGTTCCATGGTGCAGACCACTTCGCGTGCATGAGCGCCGTTGTAGTCTCCGACGATACCGTCCTGGGCCATGTAATCGATCATCCGTGCGGCGCGGCCGTAGCCGATTCCAAGGGCGCGTTGCAGCAGCGACACGCTGCCACGACCTTCGCGAATGACGACTTCCACCGCGCTGTCGTACAGGTCATCGTGTTGTCGACTGCCAGGGTCACTGTTGCCAGCGTTGGATGCCTGTGCCGCCTGGGATGTCAGTCTCAGCAGATCGGAGTTGTATTCCGGATCGACGTCGCTGTAGAACTGGATCACGGCATTGATTTCGTCATCACTGACATAGGTTCCCTGGGCACGCGTGAGGTGACTGGTGGATGGAGCGAGGTACAGCATATCGCCACTGCCGAGCAGGCGTTCCGCACCGCATTCGTCCAGCACGACCCGACTGTCCATTTTGCTGGCTACCTGAAAGGAGATTCGGGCGGGCAGGTTGGATTTGATCAGTCCGGTGATCACGTCGACGGTAGGTTTCTGAGTGGCCAGCACAAGGTGAATGCCCACGGCACGGGATTTCTGGGCCAGTCGAATGATGTGTGCCTCGACTTCCTTGCCGGAGGTCATCATCAGGTCTGCCATTTCGTCCGCGATGATCACGATATAGGGCATGCGTTCCGGCACTTCGGATGCATCCGGGTCACCTTCGGCAAGGCCCAGACGGTCGAGCACATCTGTGCGGGCCATTTTGTTGTAGCTCTCAAGGTGTCGCACGCCAACTCGGGCCAGAAGATCGTACCGTTCCTCCATCTTATCGACGGCCCATGCCAGTACCGCCTCGGCTTTTTTCATATCCGTAATGACCGGATGCATCAGATGCGGAATACGTTTGTAGGGGCTGAGTTCGACCATTTTCGGGTCGATCATCAGCATCCGCACTTCGTCCGGTGTGCCTGAGGCGATGACCACCCCATTGACCATCACGGTGATGCGGTCGGCAAT
>JALQWE010000887.1 GCA_023258825.1 Planctomycetaceae bacterium
GCCGTTTCTTCGACGTTCCATCGCAACCCACTGCCCCCCCTGCCTTTCAGTCGCAACGCGACGACATGCAACAGCCTCGGATGCCAATCCGAGGTTACCGGCCAGAACGTAATCGCAAAGTCGCAACGCGACGGCAGGCGTCAACCTTCAAATCAACGCCTGCGTCGAATCAAGTTCCTCTGAAACATAACTTGTGACATTCCACTATAAATGGCTGGCCTCGGTTTCCCACGTGCTGGCCGCCGGACTGATCAACGGACTGGATCCTCGCGAGGGGTAATTTTTTGACGGCACCTGTCGTCAAAAAAATAGAGCAGTAGATGGGAGAAAGTTGAGAGTTGAAGACTCGAAACTTTCTCCCATCCACTGCGGTCTCCTCTCCACTTTCTCCTCTCTAAATCGCTCCGACTGGCCCACTCCATGGCCTTCGCGTTTGAGAAACTACTTGATTACCCAAAGTCCGTTAATCTCGCAGATCAGACCGGCTCGAGATCGAAAAATCGTGGCCGAGGCTCCGTTCAGGAATGCGTCCCACCGCTGGAACTGCCGTCCACAGAAACTGGCTGATTCAAGATGACCGCGAAGCGCTGAAAGCAAAACTGGAAGAAATCGTGCGCATCCCCAAACGACCGCTCAACGGGATGGATACCGAGAACCAGCCTGCTGTTCAGTCGCAGCGGGAAGTCATGCGTGAGTCCCCGGATCGGCGAATGAGCTGCAAAGGCGTGAGCCCCGGGCGACCGCGACTGGCGATCGGCATTGGCGTCATTCGCGAAAACTTTTGGTGTTCCGGACTGTTCCTCAGTCGAAGGGTGTGTGATAATCAGGCAGCAGTGGTTCGTGATGAATTTGCTGTGATTCCGATTCAACAATCGAAGCACTGCCCGGATTCATCGGGACAAACGCAGCAGATGTCCCGCCGGACCGAAGTTTTCGGGAACTCCAACTCTTGAGTGAAATCATGCATCCCGATTTGTCACGAATCATTCATCTACCGTTGCCCGATCAATTGCAGGCTGTAGAAGATCTTTGGGACCACATTTCCGAGTCCAGTCAGGTTTTGCCGGTTCCGGATTGGCAGCAGCGGGAACTTGACCAGCGAAGGGCCAGATTTGAGCAGGCCCCGGGATCCGCCATTCCCTGGGAAGATGCTGTCAGACACCTGAGAAAACCATGATGGAGCAGCTGTTCATTCTTCCTGACGCTGTTCAGGAGATCGCGGAAGCTCGCAGCTGGTACGACGACCGCGCAGCTGGCCTCGGAGAGAAGTTTCTGTTGCAGGTGGAAGACTGCATGAAAAGGATTCTCGCTCACCCCGACCTCTATGAGACAGTGTACAAACAATATCGAAGAGCCCTCGTGCGTCGATTCCCGTATGTCATCTTTTATGAATACAGTCGAGAACGGACGATCGTTTACTCCGTTTTTCATACTGCCCAGGATCCGCACAAGTGGCGGAAGCGACTCCCCTGACTGTTAAGTGCAGGACGGCAATTTCGAATGTCGGGCAAGCGAAGACGTTTGCGGAAAGCAAAAAAACTGTCGGTTGGGGTTCTTCAGGCACGAGCGATAGTCGTCGTTGACAAGAGCGGAAAAGAGCCATTCACTGTCTCGTGCTCAGTGAGTGCCAGCAGCCCTCGCGTCTTACTGATCGTTGACGGTGCTTTGCACCGCACCGAGAGGCGCTGGAGACTCTTCGTCGTGAGCAGGATCGCGACGTAATCCCATGCTCGCGATCCACTGATCGCGTTCGTTCGGCATGCCTCGTTGCTGGGGTCTGCATGGATTGATGTCCGTCACGCGGTCTGTCAC
>JALQWE010000888.1 GCA_023258825.1 Planctomycetaceae bacterium
AATGCCCTGATCGATCGCCTGGTCAACAGCCCCGGCTACGCGGATTACTTTGCCAACAAGTGGGCAGCCGTCCTGCGCAACAAACGACGTCAGGCGACAGACATCCAGTATACCTATCGATTTCACGGCTGGATCCGCCGCGCTCTCCGCGAAAATATGCCCTACGACCAGTTCGTTCGCTCTGTCCTCACAGCCACCGGAGACTCCGAAACTAACCCTCCCACCGCATGGTTCCGCGAAGTCACCACGTCCACGCAGCAAATGGAAGACGTCGCTCAACTCTTCCTCGGCATGCGACTGGCCTGCGCCAAGTGCCATCATCATCCGTTCGAACGCTGGAGCCAGCAGGACTACTATGGCTTCGAAGCCTTCTTCTCACAGGTAGCCCTCAAAAACTCCAGATACAATCCGCAGGTCAATCAACCAGACGCCGTGTACGTCAAAGCGGAAGTGCCGCGGTCCCGCAATCCCCGCACACAACAGGATGTTCCCCCGACAGGCCTCGGTGGGACGCCCCTGGAAATCTCCCGTTACGATGATGCCCGACAGCACCTGGTCGACTGGATGGCCGCACCGGACAATCCATTCTTCGCCAAAGCGCTCGTCAATCGTTACTGGAAACATTTCCTGGGGCACGGCATCGTGGATCCGGAAGACGATCTTCGCGTCACCAACCCGCCGTCCAATCCGGAACTACTCGACGCACTCGCCAACCACTTCCTGCAGCACAACTTTGACCTCCGGGATCTCGTGCGAACCATCTGCCAGTCCAGCGTCTACCAACTCAGCTCCGAACCATCCGAATCCAACATTGCGGACACCCGCAACTTTTCGCGATTCTATCCCCGACGTCTGACGGCCGAAGTTCTCTACGATGCTGTCAACAGCGTGGCCGAAACCCCTTCCGCCTTCGGGACAATTCCGCAGGGCACAACCGCCGTGCAGCTCCCCGACAACGGCTTCAACAATTACTTCCTGCAGGTATTCGGTAAGCCCGAAGCAGAGAGCGCCTGCGAATGCGAACGCTCCCCGGAAGCCAATCTGTCGCAGTCACTGCACCTCCTGAACTCCGCCGATGTTCAGGGACGCCTGCAGAATGGTCAGGGCCGAGCCGCCCGGTTTGCCAAAGAGTCCCCGCAGAATCCCGAAGCCCGTGTCCGGGAACTGTATCTCGCCGCCTTCAGCCGGGAACCACAACCTCAGGAACTTGAGTTCGTGCTTCAGAGTCTTTCCACGTACCCCAACGCACAACAGGGCTGGGAAGACATTATCTGGGCCGTCCTGAACTCGCGGGAATTTCAGTTCGTGAAGTGACCGCCCTACGGCCACTCCACCGATCCTGTTCGCCCCTCGATGAAGCCCGCACCGGAGATCGCAAAACGTTGTCACGCCAGCCGTTCGTCGCGTTTCGCTCCGAGGCCATGTACCGCTACACCGACAAACACCAATCAAGCGACGTGACCCGGTTCGGGTGGGAGGAGATGTGATGGACGGGATTCTTTTTCTTGGAGCCACCTGCGTGGGGCTGTGCTTGTGGATCATCCACCTGCAACGCAAGCTGTCGCTTGCCAACGAGTTTGCCCACATGACCATGATGGCCCTGCGTGACGTGGCCGATGGCAAGGTGCAGATCATCCGCGAGGGTGGTGAGGGTGGGACGATCACCATCAAGGTGAGGAAACCAAACCTATAACCACACAAAACATCTACAAATAGCGTAACAATCACCCATGCCACATCTTGTGACAAAACATCCAGACTTGTTAGCTACTAACCATGTAGCTATAACGCCCCCAACCGGGCCATCCAACT
>JALQWE010000889.1 GCA_023258825.1 Planctomycetaceae bacterium
GGTGGCTGGTGATTGCTGCGCCTGCTCGAAAAGAACCCTGCCTGGCTTCCAAAGCGATGGGGGAACTGATTCGGCAGCTGTGTCAGGTTCAACCTCTGACAGTGTAACAACATGCCGGGCTGCTGAACGGCCACCGACGGATCCTCAATCGATTTTAAGCACCATGATTCGCGAGGGCATTTTGCTCACGCGGTATCCGGATCCCACCTATCCGGAACAAGCCTGCTGGGCCAACCCTGAGCGGAAAGTGGGACAATCGCGGATCCAGCTACCTGCAGGCAATCCATGCAGTCCGTCTCATTGGGGACCTGAGGTGTTGTGAATTTACTGTTCTTTTCATGTGCTGGCCTGGCATGGCGAATGTCAATCGCTGACAGACAAGCTGAGGATCACCCGACCTCACGAGTGAACGAAATCGGGGAATACACACAGATCAGGCGAAAATCCGGGCGGCTTTGATGGCGTTTACTGGCTATCTTCGATGTCTTTGCCACTCTTCTCGTGGTCGAAAACAGGCCAGCGACGGTGGGGCAATCGAAGAATGACTTGCTGGTATTGGTTGCCTCAATCACGACAACTCACACGTCAGTTCCCGCCGGACTTGAGCGCACTATTCCGGCAGCAGAGCAGCAATCGTGGGATTTGGTGATTCGATTGGTGCCGCCATAGCATGAATTGCAGCGGTACAGGTCGGCAGAGTGTCAGGACCGCGCAAATCGCTGGGGTTGTGGCGTCACCAGCAGACCTGTCGTTCGACGAAAAACGGGACGACCACCAGACGCGTGCCGAGCCCGCGGCGTCGTCAGCGAGCGGATCACCTCCGTCATGGTTTATCTCCATCCGGTATTTTTTCTCTCATCTTCAAAATAACTGTTGCACTGTATGACACATTGTCATACAGTAGAATTGCTGAACAAAACAGCGAGGGAGCTGCCTGGTGCTGATCAACGTGGACTTTAACAGCGGCGAACCTGTCACTCGACAGGTCGTCGCGCAGATTAATTGGCTGGTTGCTACAGGCCACCTCGCAGTCGGTGAAAAACTTCCGTCTGTACGCGAGCTCGCGGTGCAGCTGAAGGTCAACCCGACCACCGTCAGTCGAATTTACTCTGAGTTATCTGCTGAGGATGTGATCGTACTGAGGCAGGGGCAAGGGGCGTTTGTTTCATCACGACCCTCATTAATCAATCGCGCTGAAGCGAAGAAGCAGGTTCGTGAGCTGATTCGCAGAATGCTGTCAGAAGCAGTTCGGCTGGGCCTGAGTCATGATGACGTCCAGCAGTTGATTGGAAGTGAATTCGAGAACCTTCCGGAGACTTTTCATGAATGATGCCTTGATCTCAGTCAGAAACCTCTGCCGGTCGTTTGGCCGAACTGAAGCTGTCAACAATGTCAGTCTGGAAGTGCTTCGCGGTTCAATTCACGGACTTCTTGGCACGAACGGAGCCGGAAAGACAACACTGATTCGATTGCTGATGGGGCATTTGTATCCGGACAGTGGCGAAATGCTGGTTCTGGGTCAGCCTCCTCGTCAGCACTGCAGTGAGAGACTGCGTCAAGTCGCCTATGTCTCGGACCGAATGGAGCTGCCATCTCGGTCCTGTCTGGCCGACATTGTTTGGTTAAATGAGCGTTTCTTTCCCAACTGGAATTCACGACTGGCAGCGAGACTGACAAAGGAATTCGACATTGATGCCTCTGCAGTCTTTTCGCGGCTGTCGCTGGGCCAGAAGCGCTGCGTTGTACTTCTTCAGGCGATTTGTCAGGGGGCCGAGTTATTGATTCTGGACGAGCCTTTTTCGGGACTTGAT
>JALQWE010000890.1 GCA_023258825.1 Planctomycetaceae bacterium
GGAGGATGGGCTGCGAGTGGATCGGGACAATCGGCTGGTGTGGCATTTTGAATCGCGGCGGGTGGAGAGTGAGGTGATTCGGGACTGCATGCTGCAGTTGAGTGGAGAGTTGAACCTGAAACCCGGGGGACCGGGGTTCAGTTTTTTCAGGAGCAAAGGGGGATTGGACGGATTTCCACCGGTGGAACAGTTCACGGCAGAAGAAATGCGGCGGATGGTTTATTCCCACCGAGTGCGGATGGAGACGGTTCCGGTCTTCGGGGCCTTTGACTGTCCCGATGCCGGGCAATCGGCGCCGCGTCGCAGTCGCTCCACGACCGCGATTCAGGCGCTGAATCTGTTCAACAGTCCTTTCGTGGTGGAACGCTCCCGGCAGTTTGCAGCTCGTGTGGCAGCGGAACGTCCGGGCACGATTTCGGGCCAGATCGAACGAATTTTTCAGCTGGCTGTCGGGCATGGCCCGACCGCAGAGCAACTGGACGCAGCTGTCCGAGTCGCGGAAGAGCATGGAGTCGAGACGGTGTGTCGAGTGGTTCTGAACAGCAGTGAGTTTCTGATGGTCCCCTGACGATGGTGTGGGGGATGAAACGGATTTGTGGCGGCTGCGAAGATGTCGGGACCGGTGAAGGGTGACAGCGAAGGGAGCAGGGAGTGATGAGCGGGCGGGAAAAACAGACACAGTTGCCACTCACGCACGCGGGACGGGGCCTGCTGGAGCGACGTGATTTTCTGGGCCGGACGGTTTCGTCGCTGAGCAGTATTGCGCTGCTGCAGCTGTTGCAGGAACAGGGCTTGATGGCGGACGAACCGTGGCATCCGGTTGTGGATCCAGCGCGGCCCCACGCGGCCCGACAGGGACATCATCAGCCGCGAGCCCGGAATGTCCTGGTGGTGTTTTGTGCCGGAGCGTGCAGTCAGCTGGAAACGTGGGACTATAAGCCCGAACTGATTCGTCTGGACGGACAGCCGATGCCCGGGGGGCCGACTGTGACGTTTCAGGGGCCGGCAGGAAATCTCGCGCGTCCTCAGTATCACTTCCGACCGCATGGACAGACCGGAAAGATGGTCTCGGACATGATCCCGCATCTGGCGGAGCTGGTGGATGACTTTGCGTTTGTGCACACACTGACCAGCAAGACGAACACGCATGGTCCCGCCGAGAATTTTCTGTCCACTGGATTTGTGCAGGATGGATTTCCCAGTTTGGGCGCCTGGGTGACGTATGCGCTGGGCAGTGAGAACCAGAACCTGCCGGCCTTCGTGGCCATTCCTGATCCGCGGGGAATTCCGCAGGCCAGCGTAAACAACTGGGGGCCCGGGTTTCTGCCGGCCGTGTTTCAGGGCACGTCGTTCAATTCCTCGCAGCCCATTCGAAATCTCAGGGCCCCGGAATCCATTAGTCCCGGAACCGACTATGCAGCTCGTGATCTGTTGAAAATGCTGAATGAAGATCACCTGCGACTGAACCCCGCTGATACGGAACTGGCCGCGCGGATTGCCAGTTACGAGCTGGCCGCGCGGTTGCAGAGTTCGGTGCCGGAAATCAGTGATCTGGCGGCAGAGCCGGAACACATTCTGAAGATGTATGGCGCGGATGATGAATCCGATCCGGTGCGGCTGGGCTATGCCCGCAACTGCATTCTGGCGCGACGGTTGATCGAAAAGGGTGTCCGTTTTGTGCAGTTGTTCAATGGGGCTTATGCCAGTGGTGGTCGCCTGAACTGGGACGGCCATCAGGCGCTGCGCGAACAGTACGATATTCACGGACGGATCATGGATCAGCCGACAGCCGCGTTGATTCGCGATTT
>JALQWE010000088.1 GCA_023258825.1 Planctomycetaceae bacterium
AGGCCTGAAGCAGGGCGGTGCCCCTCGAGAAGGCTTCATGGCGTTTATGCTCACCGCCATCGGTGCCGGTTTCGTGGCCCTGGCGACCCCCTGCGTCTTTCCCATGATCCCCATCACCGTCGCCTTCTTCCTGAAACAGGAAGAAAAACAACCCGGGAACTCCCTGAAACTGGCGTTTGCCTACTGCCTGGCCATCATCGCAGCCTTCACATTCCTCGGACTGGCCATGGCCAAACTGTTCGGCGAATCCAGCCTGACAGATCTGGCCAACAATCCGTGGCTCAACCTCTTCTTCAGTGGACTCTTCATCTTCTTCGCTCTCATGCTGCTGGGCGCGGTCGACATCCAGATCCCCGGCTGGCTGGTGACATGGACGTCTACCCGCGAATCCACCGGCGGCATCATCGGCGTCGTCTTCATGGCGCTCACGTTCACCCTGGTTTCGTTCACCTGCACCTTTGCGTTCGTGGGTTCTCTGCTGGTCATCGCCGCACAGGGTGATGTGCTCTGGCCAGTCCTCGGGATGCTCGGCTTCTCAACGGCTTTCGCTTCCCCCTTCTTTGTCCTCGCCCTGTTTCCACGGATGCTGAGCAAACTGCCCCGCAGTGGCGGCTGGATGAATGATGTGAAATTCGTCATCGGACTGGTCGAACTTGCCGCAGTGGTCAAGTTCCTCAGCGTCGCTGATATCGGCCTCTCCGCCAGTGGTATCCCCGTCTTCATCACCTACACCGGGTTCCTCTGGACCTGGTTTCTGCTGTCTGCCGGGGCCGGTCTTTACCTCGCAGGCTTGTTTCGCAAGGCCGGCATGCGGCCCAAACCATCGCTGACCAGGTTCGTTTTCGTGGCCGGATTTCTGCTGTTCTCCGGTCGTCTCGCCGCAGGCCTGCTGAACCTGAATCTGCCCGCTGATCCGGTCTGGAATCTCGTCGCCGCCTTCGCACCTCCCGAAATCAAGTCCGGTGATGTGCGCCAGCAGGAAGGACTCGGTTATGTCATCTATCACCACAAGCTGCCCTACTCCCTCGAATTCCCCAAAGCCGTCAACGTCGCCGTCAGCTCACAACGCCCTGTCTTCCTCGAAATCACCGGCGTCAACTGTGTCAACTGCCGACAAATGGAACGCACGGTCCTCGCACAGGAACCCGTCCTCGAAATCCTCGCTGATTTTGTACTGACTCAGGCCTACCTCGATCAGGTTCCGGGCATTTCCGACATCCAGCTCCAGTCCACCATTCTGAAGGCCAACAAAAAGCTGGCGACAGATCTATTGGATGATGTCACCATGCCCAGCTATGCCATCATTTCCCCCGATGGAAGTCAGGTCTATGCCACATTTCAGGGTCTCGATCCCTCCAATGGCAAAGACTTCCTGACGTTCCTCAAGTTTGGCCTGAGTCGCTGGGAAAAGTCACGAGTCCCACAGACTGCTGCAAATCCGTGAAACCCACCGCCGTAGTCCAGCACTCCAATCACATTCCCGTTTCCTGAACCCGTCCCAGGGCTTTCTTTCCGGTCTCCACCATGAAAATCGAACACCTAGCTCTCAATGTTCCCGATTCCCTGAACATGGCCCGCTGGTACGTGGAACACCTCGGCATGAAGGTCAAGCGACGCGGTATGGAGGTGCCTTTTGTGCACTTTCTGGCCGATATCAGCGGCACTGTCATGCTCGAACTGTACAGCAATCCCGACGCTCCAGCCCTGGACTTCCACGCCACCCAGCCCCCAGCACTGCACCTCGCTTTCTCATCCTCAGATCTTGCCGGTGATGTGCGCCGCCTGACGGCCGCAGGAGCGACCATCGTCGCGGATGTGCACACTCTGCCATCCGGTGATGACTTCGCGATGCTCCGCGATCCCTGGGGTTTGCCCGTTCAGCTCGTTCGCCGAAAAATTCCCATGATCTGAACCCACCAGGCCGGCGACGCGCAACCCACCGAGCCGCGACGGTCACGGAGCGGTAAGTCCATTTCTCGGTGGTAACGCCCCTGCAGAATGGCACCACCGTCATGGAGTGACAACACGGTCACTTCACATCCGCGCGCAGATGCCCCCGTCCAGGCCAACACACACGGCAGGGAAACACAATTCGCGGGTCCAGGCGGGCGTCCCAAAGGTTCCGCAGAAGGCGTGTTATCCCCGGACCGGAGTTCCCGTCGAGGGTTCCATGCGATTCCTCAAGGGCCATCACGCCCAGGGACGCTGATATCCAGCCCAGACGTGCCCGGGCCGTCCTGCCCATCAGCGTGTCAGTTCACCACGAACAACGCAGCGGCCCGTCTCATTATCCCGGAAATGGATTCCCAAACGTCGGCTGATCGCCAGCACTGCTGAATTCCGTGTCGGCAATAAACAAACATCCCGCCGACGGATGACGCTCAGACTGCTCCGCACTCATGTGCTCCACCGCAGTTGTCAGCACCAGCCGGATCTTTCCTGCCTGCTCAACCAATTGAGGACAAGTGACCCGTGGAGATCCGGGGCATTTCCAGACCGCCTGCAGCATTCCGTCCTGGAGGCCATACTGCCGCGCTTCACCAGCATCGGGGTCGCCCGGATTGTACAAAGCCACGATCAGACTCTGATGGTCAGGTGTCAGAATCATCCCGTCTGGAAAAATCTCTTCTGCCGTCAGATCCACAACCGTTTCGGCCGATCCCAACTCTCCCGCTTCGATATTCAGCGGACGCCGCACAATCCGCCGGGTGCAGGAGTCAATATCGTACAGTGTCAGTGTGCCATCCGGATTTCGTACGACGGCCTTGCCGTTGGAACAAATCTGCTCCCGATCCAGTCGAATCGTCCTGCCATCACTGCGGCGCCACAGATACAACCCCGCCTTTGGCGTTTTGAATTCCAGCTCTTTACAGCCAAAAATCAGATTGTCCTCAAACACCACCGCGTCGTTGATGATCGTGTTCTCCACGTCATGTTCGATTCCCTCAATGAAGGGACGCCATGAATTGTCGCGGGTGTCAAAAATCCCCACCGTCCGCTCCAACCCGACGACAAACGCTCCGGGGGTCTCTGTGGGAAACGCAAAACCAGGCCGTCCCGGCAGACCCCACGTCTGATTGTGCCCCGTATTCAGGTCAAACACGTTCAATGAACCAACACGGGAATCGGCCCCGTGCTGAATCGCCACCCAACTGAAACGCCCTCCCCCCAGCTGGTACGGTCCCTCAGGAAGGAATCGCAAGGCATCTGTACCGGGATTCAACAGCAGTTCCGCCATGTTCGTTTTCACCGAAGACTCTTTCTGATCGTCAGGCCGCTGAATGCTGCCCGCCAGTGTCGAACCACTGTTCATTTCATCGATGCCGCAACCGCTGGCCGGCAGTTCCCCCTCAGCGACCGAAGCGACCGAGGCATTCTCCGGCTCTGCCTGCACGCCCACACCAACCGGCTGCAGTGACAGAAACACATCGCGGCCATCCGTCTCTGCTTCCGGGACCTCGCCCGACGTGTCCACAACCGTCTGAGTCCGCGGATGCAGCAACTCCAGCAGGGCATTTCGCGCCGCCTGCTGTTCCGCTTCCTTCTTGCTGCGGCCGCGTCCACTCTCAAACAACAACTCGCCAACACGGGCCGCGATCACAAATTCACGCGCGTGATCCGGTCCGGATTCTTCCATCACGATGTATTCCGGCGTCCGGCTCAACTCCCGTTGAGTGTGTTCCTGCAGCTGACTCTTGAAATTCTCCGTATCCGCCGGCTGGCATAGCTTCAGTTCGTCCTCAAACGCCATCAGTATAAATGTGCGTGCTCCGTCCAGCCCACCGTCGAAGTACACTCCCGCGACCAGCGACTCGACCACCGCCGACAGGATCGAATCAGGAATGACCTGCAATCCCCGCCCAACAAAAATCAGGGGCTCAAGGTCCAGTCGCCGAGCAACCCGTGCGCAGGTCTGCCGACTGACCAGCCACGATTTCATCTGCGTGAGCTGCCCCTCACGCTGGTCCGGATACAGCTGAAAAAGATGCTCACAAATCAGCAAGCCCAGCACCGCATCTCCCAGAAACTCCAGCCGCTCGTTCGAATCCAGACGAGTCTCTGCGGAGGAACTATGCGTCAGACACCGACGCAGCAACGCCCTGTCCCGGAATACATACTGAATCCGAGTTTCACACTGCTGCAGAATGTCTTCGTTGAATGCCATAACCCAATCGTGACCACCGTTCCATCGTCCCCGCCAGTGCTTACGCCCGGCCTCGTCTTACGCTACCGCTCTCACTCTGACGACAACACTCAACCGCTCAGAAGCGATGGCCTTCCTGAGGCCCGTGCTGTGTCAGCGTCAGAATCTCCGGCCCCGCGTCCGTCATCAGCAGTGTGTGCTCAAACTGAGCCGACAGGGCGCCGTCCTTCGTACGCACCGTCCACTTGTCCTTCTTATCCAGCTTTGTTTCCCAGGTCCCCATATTCAGCATCGGCTCAATCGTGAAACAGGTCCCCGGCCGCAGCAAATCCCGGTTCGACGTCAACTGGGGGTAATGCGGAATCCCGGGCTCCTGATGAAAGTCCCGGCCAATCCCATGCCCCTGATACTCACGCACCACTGAGTACCCGGCCTGTGCTGCAAACGCCTGAATCGCCCGACCAATCTCCGTCACGGTCCCGCCAGGACGAGCCGCATGGATACCAACAAACAGGGCATCAAACGTCGTCTGAACCAATCGCCGAGCCGCGTCGCTGACCTCGCCCACCAGAAACGTTTCGGACTGATCCCCGTACCACCCATTCACAATGGTGGTGATGTCCACATTGACGATGTCGCCGGATTTCAAAGGACGCGTGTTGGGAATCCCGTGACAAACAACCTCATTCACACTGGTACAGATCGTTTTGGGATAGCCCTTGTAGTTCAGACAGGCCGGCGTATGCCCGTGATCCATCGTGTAGACGTAGGCTAAGCGATCCAGTTTCTCCGTAGACATCCCCTCCGCAACATGCGGACGCAGATAATCCATGAGTGAGGCGTTGAATCGCCCGGCCGCCTGCAGGCCTTCACGCTCCTCAGGGCTGAGATACAGAGGTATTTTCTTCGTCAGGAGAGACAAACTACGGCTTCCACTGAGAGTTTCCAAAAAACAACACCATGGTCCCCGCGATTATCATGGGGCCCGCGGGGGATGTCAAATGCAACGCTGCACTCCGCCGAATTCCATGGCTTTCCACACCTGAATTGACTATTCAGGTTTGAATTCATCACACAGCCAATTCTCCGACGGCGCCCGCCGCTTCAGTTCTTTTTTTGAAACACCTCATGCGTCGAATCTCCTCCTGCCTGCAACCAGGCGACGAGGTCCAGAATTTCTTCCGCAGAATAGGTGATCAACAGATTCATCGGCATCGTCGAAGTCAGTGACCCCTCCAGCTCTTCCACTTCCGCCATCGAAAACGACACCCGCGTTTCCGGCTTCAGCGGATTGGGCAGCAACGTGACCGAGTCCGCGGTCTGCTCCAGTTTCAGCCCGGACACCAGACGGCCGTCATTCAACACGGCCACCCACGTCTGATACTGCTTGTTGAGCTCCGCGGATGGCTCCAGAATCTGTCGCAGCAGCTGCGCTCCACGAAAACGCTCCGAAATCCGTGTCAACTCCGGTCCCACGGCGGAACCCGCATCCCGCACCCGATGACACTTGATGCAACCCGCCGATTCAAACACCTGACGCCCTCGCTCCGCCGAACGCTCTTTCATCGCATCCGCAGCATTGCCAAGGTCCTCAGTCGTCCACGTGCGCACAAAACTTCGTACCGGCGTCAGCGACGTTTCTGGCAAGGGCTCCCCATCGGCAATCACAAACAAACTGCCCTGCATCACTCGCCAGTGCCCTGGATAGGTGCACACCATCCGATACTCACCAGGCTCCTTCGGCGCATTGAAGAACATTGTGTACGTCTCGCCCGGTTGCAGAATGGGCGAAAAACAGATTTCACGAGGATCCTCCGGTACGTAGTGCGTCGCAATCGCCCGCGGATTACTCGCCAACTGCATTGATTGCTCTCCGAACTCATCGATCGCGTCGGCACTCACAATCGCCACGTTGTGTGGCATCCCCGGATCCCCGTTGCGAAAAGCCAGCGATACTCGAGCCCCCGGAGGAACACGCAAAACTCGCGGCTCATACTGCAGCCCCGGTGCCGCACCGAAGGACAGTTTCATCGAACTGGAAACCCAGCCGAAGTCAGTCCCCAGTCGCTCCTGTTCCACCAGCCGCACATCCTGCTCGTACTTTTCCGCAATCGGAAAATCAGGCGCTGGGCGTTTAGCGACCGCCACATAGTCCGCATACTCCCGAAAGTCGTCGCGCAGGTTCAGGATCGTTGCAAACACGTCCGGCTGAACTCGTGCGCCATCCCGTGTTCGAAAGCTCGTATGCACGTGAAACTGCATCACCGGATGCAACTGAGGTATCTCCAGAAACACCGATCGACCGTCCGGCAGTAATCGCACCGATTTCACCGGCACATAATCGTGCCCCTGTCGACCAGGCTCCCGCACCGAAAACTCAGGCGAGCCGTAGCCTGCGCTGTACAGATAGTTCCACTGCTGACAAAACACCCCTGCCGCCGAAACACTCGCCGGGTCCAGCTCCCCGCTGAATCGTACAATCACTCCGTTACCCCACGCTTCAAAGGCCCGCGGTACAACAAGTGGTGTTCCAGTCAGCCGCAATCGCTGAAGGCAACCGTCCTCTTTCGCATAACTCTGCCAACCCTCTGTCCCACCCACGTACACAAAACCGTCCTTCGCGTTGAAGGCAACCCGGCAGACACCGCTTAGATAATCTCCGGGAAGCGGTACCACTGCCCCCTGCGATCGGCCCCCAACCTCATCCCGCAACACAAGGTATGTTTCACACGCCCCAAATGATGTTCCCAGAGCAGCTCCGGACAGTGGTCCCAGTCGTGCATCCTCCGGCAGAAATCCGATCTCTCCCGAGGAATTGTCAACTCCCCGTGGAATGAAACACAGTGGCAGATCATAGCCATACCGACCACGCCCAGGCTGCGGTCCCTTCAGGCCATGATAACTCTGATTGCCCACTTCAAAAATCGCGGACGCCGGAGTCCAGGTGCCTTCCTGCACCGAGGCCAGCACGACTCGGCCATCTGCAGAAACCCCGATTCCATTGGAATTCCTCAGCCCATTCCCCAGTGATTCCAGCGATCCTGCAAGGTCTCGATGCGCCACCCCATAGTCCCCGGCTGACACCGACCAGTACAACTCACCCTGCGCATCCTGCTGCAGCGATGTGCAGAAATCATGTCCGCCCGTCGTCGGAAACTCATTCGTCACACATTCATAAACATCCGCTTCGCCATCACCGTTCAGGTCGTGCAGTCGTGTGATCTGATCCGATCCCAGCACCAGCACCTGATCCTGCTGGATCACAACACCCAACGGTCGATACAGCCCGCTCGCAATACGCTGCCAACGCAGCTCGTTGCTCGCCCCGACATTTCCCAGGCCATCCACCAGCCAGACTTCCCCCATCAGAGTCGCCACGACGACGCGCCCGTCACTCAAACACCCCACGCCACCAATGCGCATGGCCGTGCGAAATGGATTGGCTTCCCCCGCCGGTAACGTCAAGGTGTCAATCGCAACAGGCCCGTCTCCATTTCCCGGTTGTGCCAGCGTCTGCACAGTCTGGTGAACCCATTGACCTGCCGCCCCTTTAGCCACATCCGCCTCCACAGGCGCCTGCAACGTCGAAAACTGAAACGGCTCTTTGGTTTCGCCGCCATGCAGTGTCTCATGCTGAATCCGCAGAGTGCGTTCTTCTTCGCCGTCAGAAAACTCCACTCCAATCTGATCACCACGACGCACAAGCGTCCCACCCCGTGAATCTCCCGACAACGCAAGACGCTGAGTCACGCCGTTCAGTGTCACATCGAACACCGTCGCCCCGTCCTGAACAGACTGGGTCACCTCCGCGCCGGCACCGGGAACATTCAATTGCAGAAACGTCCCCGTCGGCAGCGGGCCTCGAACTCGCAGCGTTCGCACAATCCGACCGCCGTCCGCCGCACAGGTCTCCGTGACCCTCGCCTGCTCCACCAGCACCGAAAACAA
Source organism: Planctomycetaceae bacterium (assembly GCA_023258825.1). Taxonomy (GTDB): domain Bacteria; phylum Planctomycetota; class Planctomycetia; order Planctomycetales; family Planctomycetaceae; genus SXXK01. The sequence continues at coordinate 8,093 of JALQWE010000088.1, forward strand.
CACCGTCGCCCCATAGCGGTTGAAGCCGACATAACGAGTCCGTGTGCCGGCCGGGAACTCCCAGCGAGAGGCCCCCGTCAGCCATAACTGCTCTCCGCCAGCACGCACTCCCTCCATCAGGCCAAAACGCACAAATCCCCAGTTCACAAACTGTCCCCGCCAGGCGTCTGTAAAGGTCAACTGCTGAGGGTCGTACAGGACCGTCGTCCCGCTGGCCGCATCCAGCAACACATTCACGGCCTTCGGCGTGGTGCGGCCAAAATGATGGGTCAGCTGACAGACAACATTCCCCGGGTCAGCAGCATTCAATGTCCGGTCAAAACTGACCTCTTCCGGGTTCTGCCCCCAATGTCCAAAGACTCCCCCGTCCAGCCCGGGAAACTGCGGCAGGATATCAGCCGGTGGCTTGCCACTCTTCAGCACCTGCTCCGCCTGCACCGAATAGAAATCCTCCACCCGATTCTGCGGAAACGGCAGGCGATTCTCCGTTTGCCCCATCACAAACTGATAATTGCTGCAGACCAATGGCAGACAAAGCACCAACCAGAAGGAACGAAACATAGGCGGGACCGATCGCAGAGAAGTACACGGCAGAGTCCACAAAACTCCGCAAAACAATGACACTGTCAGCTCACCCTCAACCATCAGCAAGCACGGCCGGACAACTTCAAACGCTCTGGCCGATCCGGCTCCTGATCAGTTCACACACGCTGCCACATCGCTCGGTAAATTGGAAATCCCAGTTTTCGCTTCTTCCGCTCAAAACTGGTCTGATAGTCCATATCATTTTCCGCTTCACGCTCTTCCGGTGGTGGACACAACTGAAACGTGGAACTCCCGGACATCAACCCGCATACCATAGCGAAGTAATCTGCGACGTCCGTCCAGTGATGCAGCAATCCTCCGGGTCGAATGACCCGTGTCAGCCTGTCAAGAAATTCCGGGTTGAAAATCCGCCGTTTGTGATGCCTTGTTTTCCACCACGGGTCCGGAAAATACACATGCGCCGCGTCCACACTGCCCGGAGCAATCAACTGATCCAGCACGCGATTCGCATCACCACCAATGACGCGAGCGTTGGGTAGGGCTCGCTTCTGCAAACGCTCCGCGGCACGCCGACCTTCCCGATAGTCAATCTCCAGGCCCACGAAATTTCGTTGCGGATGCTGCAGGGCGGCGTTCAACAGAAACAGCCCCCGACCAGATCCGATATCGATCTCAACCGGCTGCTCCCGCTCAAAAAACTGCCCCCAGTTCAGCTCCGGGCCAACGTCTTCAATCGTCTGAAACCACGGCTTCATCGAGGTTACTGGATTCGGCGCCATCTCTGTTCTTTTCTTCGTTTTCGTAGATCAATCATCCGGAACCAGACACCACAGCCCTCGTCGACGCGCCCCGCCGTCAGCCCGGTCACACTCACCCCGCAAAAGAGACCGACCCCGACCGGAATTCTCCGGACATGATCCGACTGCCGTCAGAGAATAACGAATTTGGCTGCTTTTCGCATTCTTATCCCGCAAAAATCGGAACGCGCCGCGGCACTCCCAGACCACCCGGTCACCTTCCGTAACTTCCCCGGTAAATCCCCCGGTTTACGTAACCCGCAGCCTCAACGTCTCAGGCAGAGTTTTCCCGACAGATTCGGCAGACCCGACAGCTCCGGAAAAGGCCGGCACACCGCTGCAATTCTTACCACTGAACTCCATACCCGCCGATATTTCTGGCAGTACCGGTTTTCCCGAGCCTGTCAGTCGAAAACGCGATGTCATCACCCGCAAAGGTGGACGCGATCGCGCTGGCCCTGCAACCACTGCCACTCCGGAAACCCAACTATCAAACTTCTGGCTGATCCGCTTACTCCGTGAACAGGGATGGTCCGGTGAATCGGTCTGGCATGCTGCATACAAAATTTTCCGCATTCAAATCCTTTCAGAGGTCTCTCAACTCCCTGACAGCGGTCGTGGCTGCACTCTGCCTGCACGTCGGAGTCGAGACTTCTGTATTCGCCCAGTCGTTTGTCGATTCATGGAATCGGGACGGACGTAACGAAGTCCTGCCCGGCACTCCCGGGTCGGCACTCTCTGAAGTGCGACGGCTCAATTCCGGCCTCCCCGTCTCCGACAGGTTTCTGCTTGAGTACTCTGAGTCGAATTCCAGGCAACCGGTTGATTTGACCTCAGCGATCCTCTCATCGCCAACCCAAAGCACGGAATCCCACACGGCCTTGCCCTCGGTCTTTGAAACACTGCAACTCACCGCCTTCCGCGATGATGCCCGC
>JALQWE010000891.1 GCA_023258825.1 Planctomycetaceae bacterium
GGCAGGTCGCTGTTGAGGGCCTTGATGACGAAATCGCGGTAATGGAACGCGCCGGGGCGGTCGTAGTCGTGCTCGAAGCCGCTGCTTTCGGCGAAGCGCGCGACGTCCAGCCAGTGCCGCGCCTGCTCTTCGCCATAACGCGGAGATGCAAGGTAGTACTCCACCATCTTATCGTAGGCGTCGGCTGCCGTGTCCTGCTCAAAGGCCTCCAGCTCTTTCACCGTCGGTGGCAGCCCGGTCAGCACAAAGGATACGCGCCGAATCAATGTCGCCCGATCCGCTTCGGGCTGAGGCTTCAGTTGTCGCTTTTCCAGTTCCGACAGCACCCACGCATCAATCGGATTACGCACCCAGTCGGACTGCGTCACAACGGGGAGCTGGCGCTGCACCGGAACTTCGAACGACCAGTGCTTCTGATAGCCCGCTCCCTCGGTAATCCAGCGACGCAGCAATTCCACTTCCGCAGGCTTCAGGGCCTTGCCTGTCTCCGGCGGCGGCATGATCACCTCGGCGTCGGTGGCAATCACCCGCTGAAACACGGCACTTGCGTCCGGATCACCCGGTTTGATCGCCGTTACGCCCTCTCGCGCCGCAAACGCACCAGCCGCGGTGTCCAGTCGCAGGTCTGCCTTGCGAGTCTTCGCGTCGAATCCATGGCACTCGAAACAGTTCGCTGCCAGAATTGGCCGAATGTCCCGATTGAATTCCACCGGCTGTTCCACCGCCCGGGCAAACGATGGCAACACCACCGCAACTGCCGCCGACAGCGCCAGATGAATCCACAGTGCACCCCTGCATGACGGTGACAGCCAGCTCTTGCTCATCGCTTACCCTCAGACTGAATCCCGTAAGCCGCAGTTCCTGCAGCTCCGCAGATCTCGGACATGGTCTGCGGCCTCTCGCCGCTTACCGCTTTCTGCGACCGCACATCATACTGATTCCCGACCACTGTGTGCCACCATGCCGCGGAATCTGAACGGCCATTCGCCGCAATCCTGTGTTGTTCGCATCAGGGAGGGCGCGGCTCCTGCCGGGCCGCAAACCAGGTCCTGCGGCTCGGATGGAACCTCGCCCTCCCGCTGAAAACGTGATTTCACGGCTCGGATGGAACCTCGCCTTCCCATTGAAAATCGTTTCGCCATCCCGCGACATTCCAGTTTCCCGATCAGGGCTCCATCATCTCCGACGGGTTTCCCACCAGACAGACGCTTTTGTCGTTCACTCGCTTTTCCATGCGTTGTGCCCTCAGTAGCATAGCAGTCTGTTCAACTCCCACCGTTTCACACAGGAGCCCCTCCGCCGTGCCCACCAATCCCCCGAACCTGTTTCCCCGTCCTCGCCGGCCTCTCGCTGGCGTGCCCGTCGCGGCACTCTCCACAACTCTGGCTGCCCCCGCCGTCCTGCGCGCTGCCTCACGCCGCAAACAACTGCATGTGGCTGCGATCGGTGTCAATGGCATGGGATGGGCCGATCTGTCCAACGTGGGCTCCCATGCGGCTGTGAAATTCGTCGGATTCTGTGACATCGACCAACAGGCGTTCACCAAGGCTGATGCCGCCTTTCCCGGTGTGAAACATTTCGTGGATTACCGCGAAATGCTGGCCACGCTCGGCGATGGTCTGGATGCAGTAATCGTCTCCACTCCCGATCACATGCACGCCCCCGTCGCCATGCTCGCCATGCAGGCCGGAAAACATGTCTACTGCCAGAAGCCGCTGACGCATACCGTCTGGGAAGCCCGGCAACTGCAGCTGATGGGGGCAAAGGCCGGGGTCACCACACAGATGGGAAATCAGATCCATTCC
>JALQWE010000892.1 GCA_023258825.1 Planctomycetaceae bacterium
GCTGTGCGCCGATGCACTCGCTTCTGCAGTTCGGCAAAGGGCAGCAGCCGACCGTCTCGCCACGCGGTGATTTCGCCATCCAACACTGTGCCATCGGGCAAATTCGCCAGGGCTCGTTCCAGTTCGGGAAAACGCCCGGCCAGTAATTCTTCTCCGCGCGACCAGAGAAAGACCTGACCGCTTCGGCGAATGGCCTGGGCGCGAATTCCGTCCCATTTCCAGTCGACGATCCAGTCCGACACGGGCCCAAGCCGGGTTTGTGTTGCAGAGACGCTGGTGGATTCGCCAGCGACGGGCTCCGATAGAATAACAGGCGCCGCAGCGGATACCTGGCTCGGCGAAGACTCACGGGAAGTTTCTGCGGTGAGTTCCTGTTCCCCGTCACCTTCATTTCGCAGTGCAAGGAGTTCCTCACAAACCTGCTCGGGCAGTGCATGCGCAAGGCAGAACGGAAACGGACGGCTGACGTCAGTGTCCTCGGTTTCCGCAGACAGCAGCGCCTGAAAGAATTCGGCAGTGGGCATCCAGTGGCCCATCAGCCGATGTGCCAGGACTTCCGCAGAAATCCCACTGGCCTGAGCCAGGGCGCGGACCACCAGTTTCTGCGAAACCCCGACACGAAATCCGCCGGTCAGCAGTTTGTTGAACACCAGACGTTCCTGCTGTCCAAGTTGCTCCCAGGCCTCCACGATCGCTGCTCTGCGCTGCTCATCTGTGCCGGACGAAAGTGGTTGCAGGCGGTGAGTGACCCAGTAGTGCAGTCCCTCGGCAGATTCCGAAACGGCTCCGGGCAGCAGCAGCGCAATCGTCTCGGCAAGATCACCAGTGAATTCCCGACTCACTTCAAACAGCCACTCCGGAATACCGGCCAGCTCGGCACACCACTGCTGTAACTGGCGAATCAGGATGCTGCGACGGGGCCGATGGCCGCATAAAAACCAGGTGGCCCAGACTGCATCTTCCGAGGGAACGCTTCGGAAATACTCAACCAAAGACTCAACACGCACGTTGGTCCTGGTCGTACTGTCCAGCTCCTGGCAAAGTTTGGCGAAGCGTTTCATGCGGTCGATTCTAGGAAGTCAGCCAGCACAAACCAGTGCCGCCGTGCGTAGTTTGGTGGTGTCGACACGTGTTGCAGCCCAAACATGGCACCGCGTTTCACAGACTTTCAGAACAGGGGACCTTTCCAGGAGCGAGGGAATTTGCGGCTCAACACCAGGAATCCTTCCAACCGTTCGGCGCCCGTGGTACCTTGTGTTGGCCAAACTCAGACGACAGCAGACTACTGCGGCGCGGCACCTCGGTCACGCCGTCGACGGATGATCCTATCGACGGGCCACGTTCTGACGGCGGTCTGTGGACATTTTCCACTGCTGTCCGCATCTCCTTTCTTCCGGCGACCGCTATGATTTTTCTTCTCGACAATTACGACTCCTTCACCTTCAATCTGGTGCAGCGGATTGGTGAAATCGATCCGTCAGCAGAAATTCGTGTGGAACGTAATGACCAGATCACGCTGGAGCAGATTGAGGATCTGAAGCCATCACGAGTTATCGTATCGCCCGGCCCGTGCAGCCCGAAGGAAGCCGGCTTGTCCTGCGACGTGATCGCCCACTTCGGCCGCAAAATGCCTGTCCTGGGTGTCTGCCTGGGACATCAATGCATGGCAGAAGTCTTCGGGGCCAAAGTCGTACGTGCCAGCCGTCTCATGCACGGAAAAACTTCTCAGATCTCGCACACCGGAAAAGGAATCTTTGCCGGAGTCCCCAATCCGTTTCAGGCCACCCGCTACCACAGTCTGATC
>JALQWE010000893.1 GCA_023258825.1 Planctomycetaceae bacterium
GCCTTTGAACGGGATCCATCACAGGCTGCATGGGAGCGACTGATTGATCAACTGCTGCAGTCGCCTCAATACGGTGAACGCTGGGGACGCCACTGGCTGGACGTCGCCCGCTACGCCGACAGCGGCGGATTTGAAACGGACATTTACTACCGCAATGCGTGGCGTTATCGCGACTACGTTGTGCAGTCTTTCAATACCGACAAGCCCTTCGATGTGTTTGTGCAGGAGCAGATCGCTGGCGATGAACTCTGGCCAGACGACCTGACTCTGCAGGGCAACTACACCATTGCCCCCGAAAAACTCCGGCACCTGGAAGCGCTGACCGGCACCGGGTTGTACACACTGGGCCCACAGGTGCACGAATCCAACATGGATGGCAGAAAGATCCGCTACGAGACGCTGTCTGACTGGGTCGATACAACGGGAGCTGCGTTTCTGGGACTGACCTTCAGCTGTGCCCGCTGTCATGACCATAAGTTCGATCCGATTTCGCAGCAGGACTATTACGGCCTGCAGGCAATCTTCGCGGATAGTCGTGAGCTGGAGTATCCGATTGTTGATGCGATGGGAATTGCGGACTTCAAGCAGCACTACCCACGAATCATCGCGGTGGACGAAGCGCGTCGGGCAGTTCGCCTGTTTGACGCACAGAAAGCCGGTCGGCCGCTCACACCTGAAGAACAGAATGAGCGTCGAAATCTGCTGACCGCCATCGCCGAAAAGGTACTGGCGCTGCCCGAGAACACAGCGCTGGGCGTACCTTTTGCGGGGCTAATGGAACTCCCCACCGTCAGTGGACTGGGGCATGAGCGACCAGAATTGGTGACTCCGGTGCACCTGCTGCATCGTGGTGAGCTTTCGCGTCCGCGGCAGGAGGTCACCCCTGCGCTCCCGGAAGCCCTCCGCGTGGCCAGTCAGTGGAACACTCCGCTCCCCGGACGAACTCGTAACCGCGCTGCACTCGCTCACTGGCTGACCAGCCCGCAGCACCCGCTGACGGCCCGAGTTATGGTCAATCGTATCTGGCACGGTCACTTCGGACGTGGCATCGTTGGCAGCCTGAATGACTTCGGACTTATGGGAGAACGCCCCACGCATCCGGAACTGCTGGACTGGCTGGCCCATACCTTTATGCAGCGTGGCTGGAGTATCAGGGAGATACACCGCCTGATTCTGCGTTCTTCGACATGGCAGATGGAAAGTCGTGAACTGGACACAGCGGCAGAAGCCGCGGATCCGCAGAATCGCAGTCTCCGCAGGATGAATCGCCGCAGACTCGAAGCGGAAGCACTCTGGGATTCTCTGCATAGCGTAGCGGGCACACTGAACCTGAAATCGGGCGGTCGGCCAGTCGTGCCACCGCTGGGCGCAGACGAGGGTCCTCCCGGCTCGTGGATCGTCACAGCAGATCCAGCGGAGCACACACGGCGCGGACTTTATATTCTGCAGCGTCGCAACTTCCGCTTTCCGATGTTTGACGTCTTCGACCTTCCAGTCAATGCCGTGACCGCCCCCGCTCGTGACGTCACCACCGTGGCCCCGCAGGCACTCTGGCTGATGAACAATCCGGTCGCCCTTCGTCAGGCCCGCGCCTTGTCCGAACGGCTCGCACGGGAAGCCAGGGCCGGCTGGAATCTACCGGACTTCGGACCAGGCCAGTCTGGCTGGGTTGGTGGCAAGTCCGGGATCCACGCCGGCTGGGCGCGACGCGAAGACAACGGTCAGCCCACCGAACTGCTCGATGATCCCACAGGTACGGTCATCACACACGGTCCAACCAGCGTGGCCTGGCAGGTTCCCTCG
>JALQWE010000894.1 GCA_023258825.1 Planctomycetaceae bacterium
GCGGACGCCGGAGGTGAAATTCTGACGATCCGCGGGTCCTGATGGGGGTCACTGGAGAAACCGTCGGGAAAGTGTTGCTACGCTTTACGTCGGGCAGGAGGCCGCAGCGACAGTGGTGTGAGTTGAAATCAGTCTGCGTGATTGGTGGTCTTCGGGGAACGTCGGAGCTGCTGAGAGTGCGGGGAAGTTTGGCAGAGACGCATGAACAAGATTCTGACAATTGCGTGGCGTGAATATCAGGCGATGGTGGCCACCAAGGCGTTCATGATCGGCATGGCGATGATGCCTGTGCTGATGCTGGGCGGGGCCTGGCTGCCGAAGTTGCTGCAGGGCATGGAGCAGGCAGAGGATCGGCGTATCGCCGTGATCGACAGAACGGGGCGTCTGTTTCAGCCCTTTCGTCTGGCGGCAGAGCAGCGGAATCGGTTGTTGAAATCTGAGCTGGTGGAGCCTGAAGAAGGTGTGAGCCCGACACCGACTGCGAAATCGAACGCCGTTGTGCCGGTTGCCTTTGCGGAACAGTCCGCGGAGTCGCTGGACGAGACGGGTGTAAAAATGGCCTCGTTTCATCAGGAAATCGGCCAGGCCAATCCTGATCAGAAGCACGCGCGTGAGGCACTGGGGCTGGAAGAGATCCATCGTTACCTGCTGGAAGAGGTTTCGCCGGAATCGTTCGGGGATGAACAGCGACTGGCGCTCTCGGAACGCATTCGTGCGGGTGAGTTGTACGCATTCGTGGAGATCCCGGAGAATCTGCTGGACGCCGAACTGCCGAATCTGTCCGACATCCGTTCACCGGAGCAGCTGCAGTTGCCGGCGGTCACCTGGGTGGCCGAGGACGCCGCATTGTCGGATGCGAAGCGCTGGGCGGACGTCAGTCTGAATCAGATTGTGCGAGCGTATCGACTGGCGTCAACGGTTTCACCGCTGGTGCTGCCCACGGTGATGCTGGAGGTGGAACGCAAATCCCCGGTGCAGGCGTCCGGGTTATATTTTCGGGATGAGAACGGCCGGATTTCCAGTGAGGAAAAACCCAATGAGCTGACTAGTCTGCTGCTGCCGGTAGGGATCATGATGCTGATGTTCATGGTGGTGATGATGTCAGCGCAGCCGATGCTGGAAAGTGTGCTGGAAGAGAAGACTCTGCGCATCGCGGAAGTCCTGCTGGGTGCGGCCAATGCGAATCAGCTGATGACCGGAAAGCTGATCGGGAATGTGGCCGGGTCACTGACGGTGTTCAGTGTGTATTCGATCGGTGGGATTGTGGCGGCCATTGGAAACGGGTACACCGACAGCATTCCCTGGCACATTGTGCCATGGTTCATTGTGTATCAGGTGCTGGCGGTGCTGCTGTTCAGTTCCGTCTTTATGGCGATTGCGGCCAGTGTCAGCCAGTTGCGCGAAGCGCAGAGTTTGTTGATGCCGGTGTGGATGGTCATCATGTTGCCTCTGTTCATCTGGTTCAATGTGGTGCGAGAACCGAACAGTACGCTGGCGACGGTGATGAGTTTCTTTCCACCGTCAACTCCGATGATGATGACGCTGCGCATGGCGACCGGGGCCACGATTCCGGTGTGGCAGACGATTGCCAGTTTCGTACTGACGATTGTCGGCACGACGGTGGGAGTTCTGGCAGCAGCACGGATTTATCGAGTGGGAATTCTTCGTCAGGGAAAAGCACCGCGTCTGCTGGAAATGCTGAGCTGGATGATTCACCGGGACGGCATTTCCCAGGCTTGAGGGCAGGGGGGCAGAAAAAGGCCAGGGCGGAAAAGGGGTCAGGAACCAATAGTGCGGCGGC
>JALQWE010000895.1 GCA_023258825.1 Planctomycetaceae bacterium
CGGTTTGCTGGGCCGGGGGATTTGAACACACACCAGAATGCCTCACTTTGCTGGCAAAGACCCGACCGGTGCTCGGTGCCACCCCAGAGGCCGTGGCCATGGTACGCTGCCCGGAGAATCTGCAGCGGTGGATGCGTCCCCTGCCCGTCCGTTTTCCGGACATTTCACGCACACCGCCTTCCTCGGATACCCCATGGCTGTCCAAGCGGCAAACCAGCGCCGGCGGAATGGGGATTCAACGGTATCACTCAGTAAATGACCCACCCCATGCGGCCGTGCCACTTGAATCAGCTCTCTATTTTCAGCGTTATCTGGACGGAATTCCCTGTTCCGCCATGGTATGCACCGCGGGGCACGAGCTGTACCTGTTGGGTGTTTCACTGCAGCTGTGCGGCTGGGAATGCCTTGGAGCTGCAGAATTCAGATTTTGTGGAAACGTGGGGCCAATCGAACTCCCGACAGCCCTTGAAACCGCCATGCACGCCGCAGCAAGCACCATCGCCCGCGAATCCGGGCTGCGCGGCGTCTTCGGCCTCGACTTCCTGCTCTCAGCCGATGGCCTCTGGCTGCTGGAAGTCAACCCGCGAATCCCCGCCTCACACTGGATCTATGATCGTGACAACGCAGGCCTGTCTCTCTCAGCACATCTGGTTGCCGTACTGGGACAGAATGAGCCACTGCGGACTCGCTTGCAACAGTTCACTCGTTGCCGCAAACCGGCAGGCCAGTTCATTCTCTGGGCAGAACCGACGTCGCCAGTGAGCCTGATTGATGAAGAACTTTGGCACTTGCCGGAAGGCACCCGACTGGCTGATCTCCCACCGTTCAACTCGTTCCCATCAGCCGGTTGTCCGCTGCTTTCTGTCCTGATTGAATCAAACACGGTGGAAGAACTGGTCGCCGGCGTGCGACAGATCCGCGAGCCCCACGCCGGAAGTCCCGCGTTTCGCTGGAATGCCACAGCCGACAAACTGCAACAGCTGCTCACTCGCTGGAAGATTCTGGTGCAGTCGTTTCAGGATGCCGCGGATTCAACGGCAATCACCTGAGGCTTACGGAGTTTTCGTACGACGCCGGTAATCACACCAATCACCTGCCGCGTTGTCGGTGAGTAGGATGTGGTGATGATCGGTACAAGATGGCTGGACCCATCCTGAACCAGACAGATGATCAGCGAATGACGATCGTCCAATGCAGCCACGTGGCAGCCCACCTGCAACGGCGCATCACGACTGATCATCAGCATGTCACCACTGACAATGTTCAATGCACTGAAGTTGTTGCCGTCAATGCGCAGACACCCCACATCGCTGCCTTCAAACAACTCCTGGAAACAGACCGATTCTTCCAGAGACACGGCGGGCTGCACCGGTCCGCTGGCCGCAGCACTTCCGATCAGACGCACTGTCAATCGATTCTTCGGAGAATTGGCCAGCTGGATCGCACGCGACATATTCTGCTCGCGACTGATCAGCCCCTTACGCTCCAGTGCTTTCAAATGACACATCACGCCATTCGGCGATCGAATGTCAAAGTGCAGGCCAATCTCCCGCACCGTCGGACCGTAGCCCCGGTTTGTAATCTTGTCCCGCAGGAACTCATAAATCTCTCGCTGACGTTTCGTCAACGATGTCTTCCTCTTCCCCTGCGCCATCATCATTCCTTTGCAAGCTGTCCCGCCGGCCTTCACCGCGAATGCGATTCAGCAGTCTGAACTTCGTCCACTCAAATCAGCATGCGCTGTAATTACATAACGTACCACAACGCAGAATCATGCGGCAATTTCTTCAGAAAATGCCA
>JALQWE010000896.1 GCA_023258825.1 Planctomycetaceae bacterium
CTCTTTCGTGATCCCCGGTCCTGGGCGTGTCAGGATGCGACAGCCAACGCTGCGTTTTGGTGAAAGTTCCGGCTCATGAAGTACCTTGTCTGGTCTCTCGGGCTGGCAGCACTGCTGACTCTGACGACACTCTGGGCACGTCCGCTGTTGCCGGTGGACGAGACCCGTTATCTGACGGTTGCCTGGGAGGCCCATGAACGTCAGGACCTGCTGGTGTCGCACCTGAATGGTGAGACCTATGCGCACAAGCCCCCGATTCTGTTCTGGCTGATCAATGCGGTGTGGGCTGTGACCGGCGTCAGCACGCTGGCTGGTCGCCTGGTGGCGCCCACTGCGGGACTGCTGTGTCTGGTCCTGTGTTTTCGGATCGCCCGACGTCTCTGGCCGGGACGTCCGGAAATTCATCAGATGGCGCCGCTGATGCTGGCGTCCAGCATGTTGTGGATGTTCTTTTCTCCGGTGACCATGTTCGATACGCTGCTGACAGCCTGTGCGTTGCTGGCTCTGGAGGGTGTGCTGGTGGCAGCGGATCGAAAGACGGCTGGCAGCTGGTTCCGGGTCGGTGCCGGTTTGGGACTGGGTATTCTCTGCAAAGGTCCCGTCGTGCTGGTTTTTGTGGTTCCGGCGATGCTGCTGGCTCCCTGGTGGTCGCTGCAGGTCCGCAGCAGCCTTTCGCGCTGGTATTTGGGGGTGATCTGTTCCGTCTTCATCGCCGCTGCGATTGCACTGAGCTGGGCGATTCCTTCGGCGCTTTCCGGTGGTGACGCGTATGCTGAGGAACTGCTGTTCGGGCAGACAGCCGGGCGGATGGTGAATTCGTTTGCCCATCGCGAACCCTTCTGGTGGTATCTTCCGATTGCCCCGCTGTGTCTGTTGCCGTGGCTGGTCTTTCGACCGGTCTGGCAGGGGTGTTCGGGGGCTTTGCTGGAGCCCGGTGTGCGGTTTCTGTTGAGCTGGATCGGGTGTGGTGCTCTGGTGTTGAGCATGGTCAGCGGCAAGCAGGTGTACTACCTGATGCCGTTGCTGCCTGGAGCGGCGTTGCTGCTGGCCTGTCTGGCGGAGCGTTCCGGACGCGTGCCAACTCGCTGGCAGTTGTTGCCCGTTGCCGGTGGAACGCTGGTGATGGGGGCCGTGCCACTGGTGGTGAATCACCTGAGTGTGTTTCAGGACACGCGTCTGCCGGGTCTCGTCTCCGATTCCGTGGCCGTCGTCATGATGCTGTGTGGTCCGGCGATTCTGCTGGTGCGTTATCGCCGTTTGGTGCACTGTGTGTCGGCGGTGGCCACGGCGGCCGTGCTGGTGCTGGCGTTGCTGGTGGCCGCGCTGCGGATCAGTCTCTGGGACGGTTTTGATCTGCAGCCACTTGCCAGACAGGCCGCCTCAACCGGACTCCCTGTCGCATGGTACGGCAATTACCATGGGCAGTTGAATTTTCTCGGACGGATTCCGCGTGTCGATGAACCGGAACTGGAGCCGGATCTGGTGGAGTGGCTGCAGTCACACCCGCAGGGGTTGGCCGTAGTGCGGCTGCGAATCGCCAAAAATGATACGTCTGAGCTGGTGCAGTTACTGCAGCGGCTGGATCGTCAGGTTCCCGGACCTCAGGATGTGGAGCGATTGAGCGGCTTGCTGCAGAGCGAACCACAGATGCCCGTGAAGGAGCGGATTCCCCTGGTGCAGTACGTGCAGTGGATTCGAACGGGGCTGACGCTGACTCCGCTGATGCTGGTGCGATTTGAGGGGGCAGAAAAAGGGGGCAGGAACCAATAGCCAAATGGCCCGTAGGGT
>JALQWE010000897.1 GCA_023258825.1 Planctomycetaceae bacterium
CAGGCCCGCCCGTGGCAACAGCACACCCGACGTCTTCCGCAGGACTCGTATTCCAGAGTCTCCTGTCAGTTCCCGGGATATCGTACGCTGCCTCGAAGAAGGCAATCTTCACCAACTCCACCAGTGCTGCTTCAATCGTCTGACCACAGCCGCCTGCGAGGCCAATCCGGAAATGCAGCAACTTATCGCGTCGCTCAGCCACGTGACCGGCCGCACCGTGATCATGTCCGGCAGCGGCTCCACAGTCTTCCTCCCCTGCTTCAGCGCCCAGGATTCCGCCCACCTGCAGCAAATCATCCGCCGCAAACTGCATATCAACGTCTGGAATCTGGAAGTTTGAAGAACGCTGGAAAGCCGGCTGCCACGTCGCCCCACCACAACCTTTTCCACACGTTCACTCAATCCCAATAGCGAGCACGACCTGCAGAACATCCCGACAACATCTCAAGTTGTCTCCACAGATCACATTTTTGCGAAACATCACGGCGTCACGACAAAGAGCGCATCGTGAAGTCGCTGCACGTTGCCCGCCACCCGCTCCACCAGCTGTGTTTTCGCATCGGGCTGCAGACAGTCGTCCAGCAGGACCACTCGAAAGCCCAGCTGCTCAGCCTTCGCAGTCACCACTTCAGAAAACTGACGATGCAGCAGCAACAGCCTGACCTTGCCCGCTGGCAGTTTCTCTGCGGCCGTCGCTAATTGGTCCAACGCATCGTCCGGCAGCGCGCCCGTAGGCGACCAGTGCAGATAAGGCCCTCCCAGTCCCGCATCCCGCAGTAGGTACAACCAGCAACTGGAATCCGCGAGAACCACCGGCTGTTCAGCAGTCGCTTCGGCCTGAATCTGCTGGCAGAGCTCACTCGATTTCTGCAATACGACTCGCAGGCGACCGGATTCTCGCACCACGTCTGCTTTGCACTCAGGCAGCAACCTGATCAGTCGCCTCTCGATTTCCCCTATCTGCTCATTCAACAGTGACGGTGACAGCCAGGTGGCCCACACAGTCCCCGCATGGCTGTGACTGCCCTCCGGACCATGCCGATGAGTCACCGCGTCCGGAATTCGGATCAGACGCGATGAAACTCCCGCTGTCGTGTCCACCGTTCTGGAAGGCGCCAACGCCACTCGCTCCGTCCAGGGCTCCCAGTCGGCCCCGTTCAGCAGGACCAGCGACGCCTGCTGCAACAGCCTTGCTGCTTCTTTCCTCGGGCGCCAGTCTGGCGAAAACTTTTCGGGCGGTACCACGTTCTGCACGCGAACAGCCTGACCGGCCAGAGCCTCCACAAGATCCTGAAAGCCGGCCGTCGTCACAAGAACCAGCGGTGACTCTGCTGCCCTCGATGCAGCGGCCGGCGACGGTGCCTCTCCACACCCCATCCCGCACAGCCAGCATAGAGCACTCAGAAGGAACGCATGACCAAACGAACGCATAAGCCACTGACCTCAGAATCTATCAACAACACACAGGAACAAATCAACACCCAACGCACGGGTTGCCGCTCAATCCTGGCCAATCGCGTACAGATAGCGGTCCGAACGGACCAGCAGACGTTGGCCGTCCACTGCAAAGCTGCCATTGAACTGCCCGCCATCTCGCAGGTCATTGCGGCCCAATTCAGAAAACTCAGGTGACGCCGGTACCACAATCGTTCGTCCATCCCGCGACAAATAATAAATCCGCCCGCCAGCCAGCAGAGCAGACGCATAGATCTGCCCCGCTCGATTCACACGCTCCTCATACACCACTTCGCCGGTCTCTGCCGACAGGCAATAGGCGATCTCCCGATT
>JALQWE010000898.1 GCA_023258825.1 Planctomycetaceae bacterium
GACTTCCCTGCGGGCTCTCCCCCGGCTTTCTGCGATTTGCTGCCGGATTTTTTTCCCGCGGACCCTGGCGATTTGCCTCCCGATTTACCGTCCGATTTGCTTCCCGATTTCTGGTCGCCTCCCCCCGACGACTTTTCCTTGCCTTCAGGTTCCTTCGCAGGTTCCGGGCGGTCATCCGATTTCTCGGCCCCCTTCTGCTTTTCGTCGCCCGGCTGTCCCGATTTTCCCGCCTTTGATTTCTCGTCGCCCGGCTTCCCCGCAGCCCCCTTCTGTTCGGCCTCAGATGGCTCTGATCCTGATTTGCCCGGGCCGTTCGAAGAAGAATCACCGTTTTTCGGTGTCGATTTCGGCGTGTTCTCAGGCGCGGAATCGCCCTGCTTTTCCTGAGAATCCGCAGGCGTATCGCTCGATTTCTGTTGCCCTTCACCCGGAGCATTCTCTTCCGGACCTGACTCAGACTCTGCGGCTTTCCCGTCGTTTTCACGAATCTCCTGCAGCAGCTTGTCCGTGCCCTCAATCGCCCGCTGCTGCCCCGGAGCGGCACTGGAGGGCGCTGGCGAATTCTGAGTGGCCGCGCGCGTCGATCGCTGCTCCGCAATCACCGTCTTCACGTCCTTCAACAGCCCGTTCAGACGCTCACGCTCTTTCTCCACACTGCTCCGCCGATCTTCACTCTGCATCAGCTTCAGCAGACTCTGCAGGCTCTCCATCACCTCCGCCTGCTTCTCCGAAGCCGCTCCCAGATCGCCGGCACTCAACAACTCCACCGCCTTCTCAATGTCCTCCTTCAGCAGATCCTCGCGCCCCTTGCCCAGCGCTCGCCGCAACAGGTCCGCTCGTTCCGGATCCTGACGCGCCATAATGTCGGCCATCTGCATCAGCATGCGTTCGAATCGCGCGTACCGTCCGCTGATCGCCAACTGCTCGTCCCGCAGTTCTCCCGGAGTCTTCGGTGGCACGGCAGGCGGATCCTGAGGCTCTGTCCACGGTCCCACCGCCATCGACCATTGGCTGACGCACAGTACGGCTCCCATCAGTCCGGCCAGAGTTCGCATTACCATGCTCTATGGTCTCACTTCAGAAGGTCTTCAAACAACTGATTTTTCTGCAGCTTCCTGGTTTCGTCGAGCACTTTCTTCTGTTCGTCGGACAACTGCTTCAGGTCCCGCAGAGCCTCATGAAACTCTGCCAGATCCCGTACATTCTCCAGAATCGCTCGCAGTGACGCCACCACAGCCGCCACGTCCGTTTCAGCCTGCTGCACCAGCATTTTCACCGGACGCTTTTCCGCCGCCGCCGCACGAAATGCTCCCGTAGCACGATCCGCACGAGGCAACTCGTTGCTGATCACTGCTCCCAGCGGATCCAGAATCCCCGCCTGCATTGTTTCGGCATTGTGCAGCGGAATCGCATTGTTGATCAACTGCCGCCGAATCTCTTCAAAGGCTTCCACCACCGCACTCAACTCATTCGCCTGCCGCCGCAGACTGTTGCTGCTGCGAGTCCCGCAGGTGGACAGACTGATCACATCCTCCGGAGCTGCCGCCGCCGCAGTCTCCACGCGACTGGCCACCTCGCCGTGAAAATTCAGGTCCTTCCGCACTTCCTCCAGCTGGGCGATGATCTCCTCAAACCTTGCCCGCAACGCGATCTCCCGCGTGTACAGCAATGACAGCAGCTCGTCATCACTGACAATCCGAAATGGCAGCGGCGCACTGCGCGTCATACCCGGACCGGGTTCCGGATTGCCGTCCGCCGCAATGACCGTCAGCGTCAGCGACTGCCCCT
>JALQWE010000899.1 GCA_023258825.1 Planctomycetaceae bacterium
CCCGACAGGCACTTCCGGAAGTCTACGCCGCCTGCGTGAACTTCCCAAGAAATCGCGAGTACATGCAGGTACTGCAGAAGTTGGCTGTACTGGCAGAGAATCCCGAGTTGGCAGCAAAAGCCCAGCAAAATGTTGAGCAATTACAGACGCTGTACGAAGCGATGCGGGAACAGATGAAAGTCGTCGGGGCCAACTTCGAGGACTTTGAGGGGCGACTGAAACTGGCCGATATGGCCATGGAATGTGGAGAAGGGGAGTTCGCCGAACGCGTTTTCCGAGGGCTGTTTATCTTCTTTCCGGACAAGGAAACCGCCGTCAGAGCTCGCCACGACCTGAGCGACAAGCCACTGCCATTCCTGGTGGATCTGGGTGAACCCGTGCCTCCACTCAACCCACCAAACGGCGCAACAGCAAATCCGAATCAGCCCCCCGCCGCAAACGCAACTCCGGCACCCCTGTAAGGCCGGATACCGTGCCCGGAAGGCAACTCTGGCGACCAGGATGACTGGTCGCGTTTGAGGGAAGTCATGGCCCTGACGTTGTCCAGGAGACCGTGCCGCTCTGGCACCTTCTGTCGGGAGCGTTCAACCGCAGGCATCGTGGGCCTCAGCATCAACTCATCACGGACCCTCGAAAATTCAACCTGGCCACCGGACACCGCCCAGGGAACCGCGGAAGTTGAGCGAGGAGGGCCACAAGCCTGACTTCGCGAGCGATGCCTGACAGGTTTATGGAGACGCCTGGCGATCATCGGGCTCACGCAATTCTTTGGTCTTCAGTTGCATTCCGCCGGCTGCTGAAGGCCAGCGAATTGCCGTAGCCACAGTCGTTCGGCTCCAGTACTCGACGTTGCTTGACGTGCAGATTGCTGGGCTGTCGATCGCAGCAAATCGGCAGCCTGCCAGGCCTTCCAGGCATCGACGAATTGGGCCTGATACAGCTCAAGAAGGCACCGCGTCAAAAGAATGGTCCGCAGCGAATTCGGTCCATTGGCGATCTGAGATGCGGACTCGACACAATTAAAAGACTGCCACGCAGCCTGAATGGCCCCGTCATGGGCCTGCAGGATGGATTGAAGCAGGAACTGACAGCAGTGCAGAGCTCGGCCGTGCTTATCGACTGGCTTCACCGGCCTGTCACTTCCAACCGGGCGGGATTGGTCCATGGACCTGCTGAGGAACGTTTGGGCATCCTGAAGATCGCCACGGAGAAAGGCCAGTCTTGCCAGGAACAGCCATGGTTCAGGTTGCCCGAGAAACGCGGCGTTCTGAGGCAACGACAGCCGTTGCAGCAATTGCTGAACGAGTCGATCTGCAGCGGAGATGTCGTCATGCTGCAGACAACGATCCGCCTGAATCAATGTGGACTGGGCGGCCGCCACGTGTTGCCCCGAAGGTGAGGAGGCATTGACCATGGCGGAACGGGACAGCAGGGGCAATTCGCGAACGACGCGTTTGGACAACAGTGCCACGCAGTTCCCGAGGTCATTGGCGATTGCTGGCGACAACAAAGTGGGAGGGTACATGGAGACGTCCAGGCAGAACCACCGGAGAAGACCTCCGATTGCAAAACTAGCAGACGTGCTCTGAAACCACCGAGAGAGAGAGTTGTCAGGATATACGGTCACATTACTCGGATCAAGTGAATGACAACGATCCTGAGGGATTTAGGGAATCCGTCAATCGAATCGAAAATAGCGATTCGCCTTTCGTGAACCTGCTGGATTGTACGTCGCACACATTCCTCTGCTGCACCTGCCCGGGGACACACCAGCCG
>JALQWE010000900.1 GCA_023258825.1 Planctomycetaceae bacterium
GCTTTTCCCGCCGCGCTCGTCGGTAGGGAATCGCACAACCCCGTGCCGGAACTGCCTGAACCTCCGGGATTGCCCCTTTCAACGCCGCTTCAACGGCCTGTTCCACATGCCGCACCTGCACCTGAGCTGCATCCGTGCGGTCGTCCATCGCCCCCGCATACACCAGTCGCCGCTCTCTGTTCAGCACAAAGAACTCCGGCGTGTACACGGCTCCATAGGACTCGGCCACCTGCTGCGTCTCATCCTGCAGGTACAGAAACGGAAACCCCTTCTCCTTCGCCCGCAGCTGCATCTTCTCCAGACTCTCAGACGGTTTCCGATTGGCATTGATGGCCACCAGCACCACGCCCTCCGGATGTGCCGCATACTTCTTTGCAAAGGCAATCATCCGATCCTCGTAGTCCACCGAGTACGGGCAGCTGTTGCAGGTGAAACAGAGCACGACGACGGCCTTGTCCGAGAATTCGTCCAGCGAGTGTTTCCGGGAATCCGTTCCCGGCAGATCTTTCCACGTCGGCGCAGGGTCTCCCGGCTTCAACTTCGCGTCCTGCGCGACCACCACCGTGGACAGAAACGCCAGCAGAACCACCGCCAACCCCGGAAACACACCACCACGACCTCGAACCCCTGCCACCATCGGAATCACTCCTCTGTCATTTCCCGTGTCCACCAATTCCCAATTCCCAACTCCAAGTTCCTCGCCCCTTGCTCCTCGTTCCTACCCCCCTCGTTCCTCTCTCGTCCCTCGCCCCTCAAAAATCGCACTTGAGTCAAACTTCGAGAAACTGTAAGCCGAATCCTGATGGGCGAAAAGTGCAGCTCGGGAAACAGGCAGGGCCTGCCGTTCCGGGCGACATTCTTCGCAACATCGCTGATTCTTCTGAAAAAACCACGGTAATCCACAGGGAAGCCTCTCGCCACAGCGCTGATGTTTCCCGATTTCCGCACACCTCTTCAGGTCCGGGAACTGATCCCGCCCCGAAGACTACGTGCTCCCGACTTCGGCAGAAATTGCTGAAGAGTGTCCGACTGCGGCAGTTTCTGCCGAAGTCCGCAGTTCTCCAGGTTTGCGATGCAGAGTTTCTCAGACTTTTGTTTTCGTCCGTCATTCGCCCGTCCGCTGGCCCCGGCCACAGGACGAGCTGGTGTGCGCCCCGGTCTGTTCACGCTGTCCGTTCAGAGGTGGTCTATGCGAGTCGCCGCAGCAGCCGTGCTCCTGATCTTCACGTCCCTCACCGCACAGGCTCAGTCTGTGCAGTTCCCCTACGACGCCAAAGTGGTGGCGGAGGAAACATTCGCGCGTTCGGGCGGCGGGGATTCCTACTATCCGACGCAGCGACTGGTCCGTGACACTGTGGTCAGAGTCCATCGGCATGATCCGGGTGGTTGGTACGTGATTGATCCTCCCTCAGGCAGCTTCAGCTGGATTTCAGAACGCTTCGTCAACCGCATCAGCGAGCAGGATGGCGAAGTCCGCGAGGACAATGTGATCGCCTGCGTGGGCAGTGAGTTCGGTGATGAAACCTCCGTCTACCAGCGTCGTCTGAAAAAGGGGGACAAGGTCGTGATCCTCGGTCAGAAGACGCTGGAGACCAGCAGCGGCACTCAATCCATGCTGAAGATCAAACCGCCGATGCGCGAGTTCCGCTGGGTCCCGGGGTCAGCCCTGATTCCCGTAGATCCCGCTCTGCGCCAGCAACTGAACAGCAATCCGTTCAGTGTGCCGGAATCTGCGAAACGCCCCGGCGCCATTGTCACTCCACCGACCGCTGA